>NZ_JBIKBQ010000045.1:0-28033 GCF_058122085.1 Luteolibacter sp.
TTCGAGTTCATGGCGTTCGGATTTCGATAACTTGATTCGGTGTGATTTGGCGGGCACCTGTCCAATTGTACACATCCTCAAAATCGTACAATTTTAAAATTCACTAACCGACAAATAAAATTTTACGAGACACTAGGCCGTATAGCTTGTCGCCATACTTGAGGATCAGGGCGTCGAAAGCGCGCGTATCGCCCTGTTGGGCACGCGTGACGAGGTCCTGGTCAGGGTCGGGGGGACGTGACTGACGAAACATGAAAGTGGGTGTGGTGAGCAGCGGAAACAGGCTACACCGCCGCCGCGTGATGTAAAGAGGCGTGAAAACGGCGGACTGAAATTCCGGATTTCGCCCCATCGAAATGAACGTTCGCCTTTTTTGTCCCGTCTGATTTTCTCGGTGGCAACCATGGCCATCTTCACCGCGAACGCCGACTACGAGGACAAGGACAGCAACCCCATCCACTTGGAACCCGGAGACGAGGTCACCGCCGGCATCGCCGACCGCGCGTGGCCCGGCTGGGTCTGGGCGACCGACAACGATGGCAACGACGGCTACGTCCCCGAGGAAATCCTGGAACCGCTCGGCGAAGGCCGTTACGCCGCCCTCGAAACCTACGATCCCACCGTGCTCACCATCAAGCGCGGCGACCGCCTTGAATCGCTGCGCCAAATCCACGGCTGGCACTGGTGCCGGAACGTGCGGGGCGAAGAAGGCTGGGTCGGCGGGTATTTGCTGAAGCCGGTTTGAAATTTCCGGCATGGACGATTCCCAAGAACGCCTGATCGAAGCGACGGTGCGGCCGATTTCCTACAACGCGGAGATGAGGCATGCCGCTGCCGATTTTATCGGGAAGCGGATCGCGGCCAAAGCCTGGTTGTTCGGCGAGCGCGGCGTATTTTAAATGGGCCCGGCAACACTGGTTTGAGCAAGACCCGATGGCCCGGCTGGATGTGGCCTATCCGTCGTTGACGAAATTCGAATACGAAATCTCGGTGGCCGCCCGCAAGGAACTCCGCGAAGCGCTGGGGTACGAGCGATGAGCGGATTCCAAAATCAGGATTTCCCTTGCCAAGTCCGGGCGGGTTCCCTATTTCCCGCGTCCCTCTTCACGCTGCCTTATGCACCAACGAAGATCCGGAGGGGCTCCATGCGGCAAATCTTCAAAATCGCCCGTCCTGTATCCAAGGCGGGAAACCAGAACACAAAATGATCAACGAACTCATCAACGAAATGGTGGACGCCGGCGTCCACTACGGCCACCAAACCAAGAAATGGAACCCGCGCATGAAGCCCTTCCTCATGAAGGACAAAGGCGGAATCTACATCATCGACCTGGAAAAAACCGTCCAGCAGCTCGATAAAGCCTCCGATTTCCTCGCCGACCTCGTCGGCAAGGGCAAGAAAGTCCTCTTCGTCGGCTGCAAGCGCCAGGCACAGGACGCCATCCGCGAAGCCGCGGAAGCGACCGGCCAACACTACGTCAACCACCGCTGGTTGGGCGGCATGCTCACCAACAGCCTCACCGTCCGCAAGTCGGTCGAGCGCCTCAAGTATCTCGAAAACATCGAGAAGCAGCCTGAATTCAAGGCCATGTCGAAAAAGGAACTCGCCGCCCTCGGCCGCGAGCGCGAAAAGCTTCTCCGCAACCTCCGCGGCGTGCGCGACATGGACAAGAAGCCTGACGCCGTCGTCATCGTGGACTCCGCCCGCGAGACCATCGCCGTGGCCGAAGCCCGCCGCTTGAACATCCCGATCATCGCCCTCGTTGACACCAACGCCGACCCGGCGCTCGTCCAATACCCGATCCCGGGCAACGACGACGCGATCCGCTCGATCCGCCTCATCCTCCAGAATCTGGTCGATGCCATGGTCGCCGGCCGCAAAAACTAAATCATCACACCTACCGGGCGTCCTGTCTCGCGACGGGACGCCCGTTTTTCCTCTCTACCACTCACACTATTTTCCCACTATGATCACCGCAGCAATCGTTAAAGAACTTCGCGACAAGACCAATGCCGGCATGATGGACTGCAAAAAAGTCCTCACCGAAACCAACGGCGACATCGAAGCCTCCATCAAGCTCCTCCGCGAGCGGGGCATCATGAAATCCGCAAAAATGAGTGACCGCGCCGCCACCGAGGGCGTCATCACCGCCCGCGTCAACGCCGCTTCCACTTCCGGCCTCCTGCTTGAGCTCAACTGCGAGACCGACTTCGTTTCGAAAAACGAGAATTTCCAAGCCTTCGTCGGCGGCCTCGCCGACACGCTCGCCGCGTCCAGCGCAGCCGACCTCGAAGCCGCGCTTGCCGTGCAAAACGGTGAGCAAAGCATCGAGGACACGGTGAAGGCGAAGGTCGGCGAAGTCGGCGAAAACCTCCAGTTCCGCAAATACGTCCGCTACGACGCGGCTCCGGGCGGCGTGGTCGCCTCCTACATCCACCTCGGTGGCAAGGTCGGCGTGCTCATCGAAGTCGGGACCACCAAGCCGGAGTCCCGCAACAGCGACAGCTTCAGGGAGCTCATCAAGGACCTCACGCTGCACATCGCCGCCTGCGCGCCCAAGGGACTTTCCCGCGAGGACATCCCGCAATCCGTGGTGGACAACGAGCTCGACATCTTCCGCGCCCGCCTCGAAGCCGAGGGCAAGCCTGCGAACATCATCGAGAACATCCTCAAGGGTCAGATCGGCAAGTTCTTCGCCGAAAGCTGCTTCCTGGAGCAAGGATTCGTGAAGGACTCCGACATCAAGATTTCCGCGCTGCTTGAAGCCAAGGGCAAGGAACTCGGCGACACCCTCACCGTTACCCGCTTCGTCCGCTTCGGACTCGGCGAGTAAGTTTGATTCACCAAAAAGCCCGGCTCCAGTGATGGAGCCGGGCTTTTTCGTATTTGAAATCAAAGGCAGATCCGCCGGAACAACACGTCGAGTGGCAGCTGCATGCCGATGTAGAAATCCCCGAACTCGCCGTAGCGCGCGGTGACTTCGTCGAAGCGCATTTCGTAAACAATCGACTTGATGTCGATGGTGTCCTTCGCCAGCAGGGTGACTCCCCACTCGAATTCATCGAGTCCGGTCGAGCCGGTGATGAGCTGGAGAATCCGGCCGGAATAAGTGCGACCGACGCGGGCGTGGCCGGCCATCAGTTTCTTGCGGGCTTCGAAATCGAGCGAATACCAATTATCCGCGCCGTTGCGGCGCTTGGACATCGGATAGAAGCAAATCACCGGCCAGTCGGGCAGGACCGGATAGAGCCGGTGTTTGAGATAGTGCGCCATCCGCTCGTCGAAGGCCTTGAGCCCGGCTTCGAACTCGGGCGTCCCCTCGACGAGACCTTCCTCGGTGCCCAAAGTTTCCGCCGCATATTGCTCGCGGCTGGTGGTGTATTCCGAGCTCTCGGTTTGGGAAAGGTAGGAATACGTCGGACTGAGAATCTCCGGCCCGAGCGAGAGGCTGAGCTGCTTTTCAAACATGTTAGCCACCTGCAGGTCCGGCGTCAGCAGCATGAAGCCGAGGTCCGCCTTCGGCGTGGCGACGGAGAAAATCAGCAGGTGCGTGTCCGGCGTGGCGCGGATTTCCTGCACCAGCTCGGTGAGGCGGGTCTTGGCTTGGCGCTGTTCCTCGTCGCTGTAAAGCGACCATTGCGCGTGATCGACGTGATAGAACAAATGCATGACGTGCCAGCCTTCCCTGGGCACGAGTGGAGTGATTTCTTGGTTGGACATGGCGGTGGAAATTCAGCGGCGGTCGGTGGAGACTTTCATTTCAAAGACCATCTTGAAAGCAGGCCCCGGCGAGTTTTCGGAGGGAGCCTCATAGACCTGCACCGCCCATGGCTTGCTTTGTCCGGTGCGGTAGGCGGCGTGCATGCCCACGTCCTCAAAGCCCGCGGTCGCGGCCACCTCCAGCGAGGCCCCTGCCTGGATGGTGCGGGTCACCGCGTCGCCGATGACGTCGCCGTCGCTGTTGCGAAAAAACACCCGGACCGCGGCCGGGCCGCCCTTCACGGTTAGATCGACCACCGGCACCAGCTGGGTGCCGCGGCGGAAGGTCTCGGCATTGGGGCCCTCGGCAATCGGAGCGCGCCAGTAGCTGGCGGCGGAAAGGATCGTTAGATGCTCGCCTTTGACCGGGAAATCGCGCTCCTGCAACCGCCCCGACCCGGCCGGCAAATCGTGGATGGTTTCGAAATAAACCACTCCCCCGCCGATCAACAGCACTCCAAGCAACGCCGCCAGTCCGATCCGTTCCACCTTGGACAAGCCCAAATGCGGACGCAGCGAGACGGGCTGGGCATTTTCCCGGACCCGCGGCGAACACTCGTCCTGCTCAGGCACCGGCGGGGCGACAGGCCGCGGCGTTTCCGGCACGATTTCCTCGATCACGGGCTCCGGCGGAGCAGGTTCATCCACGAAAACCGCTTCCGCCTCGGAAACGACTTCCAGAACCTCGGACTCCGGCCCCGATTCATTCCCGTCGTCGAGCTCGTCAAATTCGCCGCCCACCTTCGAATGATGCACCGGATGTGACGCCGGTTGGGCTCTCGGGCGCTTCTTGATGACGTCAATCTGGATGCGCTCCTCGGTCTCCGGCCCCTGCCGCGGCGGCGCGGATTCCTCGGATTTCGGCAAACCTCCAACCGAATGCTTCCTCACATTTCCGGAACCACGGGGAACAGGAATCCCCGACGAGCGGCCGGGCTTCGGAGCAGCGGCCGCACTTTCCTCGTCCGGCCTTGTCGGCTCGTCAAAGGCCCACAAATCCAGCTCGCTCGAATCCTTGATGAAATCGCTCTTGCTCGGGCGGTGGCGCGGAGGAAGGGACGATCCGTCGGAGGCTGAAGGTGGCTTGGGTGTCATAACGGCTGCGGCGGGATATTTAGAGCGGGGACTTCGACTTGACCAGTGCGAAAGCCGAATCCGAAATCCCCGCCAAAACTTAACTGGCACCTCGGCTCTGTCAAAAGGGCCATCCGCCGGATGCTGGCGGCCCCAGGGTTTCCTGTTCGAAATCCCCGCGATCACTTAGAGCCACAATGGCCTCGATTTCCGGCCGGACGTCGGCAAGGCGCGGATCCGCGAGGAGTTTCGGCAGGAACTGGATGTCGTATGGCGTCAACGGACTCGGCCGCTCCCCTGCCCGCCAGCGCATGCGGAACGCCTCGACCGCCCGCGGCGTGGCTTCTCGCAGCTTGAGCAAAATCTGCCAACCCGCCGGATCGGTGTCGCCGAAATGATGGTGCGGCAGGGAAACCGGCAGCTTTTCCAACAGCTGCCGGAAGGCAGGCGTCGGGAACGAAGTAGCCGCCACCAAAGTCCGCCGATCCCGGTTCGCGGCGGCGTATTGCCGGAAGGTCGTCTTGCGGTTTTCGATGCTCAACAGCCGCTCCGCCGTGGTGGAAATCGACGAGCACCGCGCCAGATCGGTGGCGGAAACGAGAACGTGCGTTAGTCCGTCGAAGTCATGCGTGCTGCCGTCCGGAAAATGCAAACACAGCGGACCATGCAATTCGACATGCGCATCACCCGTCGCGAGCCCCAGCGATTTCAGGGAGATTTCCGTGCCGAACAAACGTGCCAAACCGGATTCGAACGTCCGCTGATGGCGTTCGAGTTGTTTTGACTCCAGCCTGATGTCCACGCTCGCTGCGCGGATCAAGGTGCCCGCAGGCCACTCGCGCTCGCTGAGATTTTTCACCACATCGAGCAAGCGCCGGAGCAACTCCGGATGGCTCCACCGAAACGGACGCAGTGAACGACCTTGCGCAAACGCCACGCGCAGCGACTCGCAAAGCGCCGTCCACTCTGTTGGAAACCGCGAATGCCCGCGCCCGGAAAAATCCGCCACAATTTCCAATGCCGCAGCCTGCAAATCCCCACCCGCAATCCCGCCGAAGCGCCCGATCAACCAAGGCTCGGAAGCAAGCGGCAGCGTCACCCGCTCGACCAGATATTTCCGGTAGCGGTGCCGTTTCAAAACCAGCTGCCCGCAAGCCTCCGCTTCCCGCGCCGCCGTCGCCTGATCCTCCGCGCTGGTGATTCCGGCGGCTTCCAAGAGTTTGATCCAATCGACCGAAAACACCCGGCTCGATGCCGTCACCCGCTTGCCACGGGCGGCGTGCCAGCGGCGGTGAAATTCAGCAAGCCACGGGGGAATCTTCATCTTCGCACGTAGTCTAACCCTTTAGGGTGTCTTGCGCCAAAGACCGCCTGAAGACGGAACTACTTACGAAGAGCATCATGACAACGCCTCCACTAACCGGTCCCGGTCCACCTTCACCACCCAGTTCTCGATGTTCGTGATCTGGCCGCTCTTCTCGTCGTAACTGCGCTCGACCCGGCATTGCACCACGGTTTCCGCGTGCTGGATCATCGTCGGCAGGCGGTCTTCCGGGAATGCCATGATGAGCTGCAGGCCGAAATTCCGAGCAAGATCGAGACACGCGTCGATCCGGTCGCCGGACAATTTCGAGAACGCCTCGTCCATGATCACGATGCCGAGATTCTTCCGCGACTCGCGCGGGCCGAGATCGTAAACCCGCTGGAACGCGGCGAGCATCGCCACGAAAAACGGTGCCTGGTTCTCGCCGCCGCTTTGTTTCTTGGCGTTGCGGTTCAGGGAAATCGCCGCGCCCTCGCCCTTGCCGGTCGGCGTGGCCTGGATGTCCCAGTGATGATAGTAACGGTAATCGAGCGCCCGCTGCTGGCGCGGGTCTTCGGAATTTTCAATCGCGGCCATTAGCGCGGCTTTTGCCTTTTCAATCTCCTCCTTCGCCCCGCTGGCGAAAAGTTCGAGCCCGGGATTCAGCCCCTTTTCCACCAGCGCCCAGATCGCGCTGTGGCTGCGATCCGCCTTCATCGATAGCTGATAGCGCCAACCGCCGATGTCGTGGTCCATCGCGCGGTTCAGCTCGCGCTTGGTGCGTTCCGCCTCGTCAAGTTTCTCCTTCAGGACATCGAGCACCTGGTGCTGGAGTCGGTCTTCCCACTCCTTGCGCGCGTCCTCAGCGGCGGCGGTATATTTTTCTAACTCGTGCGATTCCAACTCGATCCGGCGCGCGTCGTAGCGGGAATTCTCATCGTCGCCGGGATCGAAAGCCTCAGCCGTCTCCGGATGTTTTTCGGCCAGGGCATGGCGTTCCAAATCGCGGTCGCGGCGGGCCTTGTCGGAATCAAACTCGCGGATGCGCGCCATTTCCGACGACGCGTCGAGCCGCTGCTGCCACTTGGGAAACTGCTGACGCGCGGCGGCGATGAGCTCGGAAATTTCGGGGTCACGCACACCTTCGAGCGATTCACGGCTGAGCTGGCGCTGGGTGAGCGCGGCGGCTTCGTCCTCTATCAGCGCGGCCATGCTGTCGTGCAGCACGCGTTCCTGCTGGGCGAACTTCTCGATGCTGTTCGCCAGCCGTCCGGTGCGCTCGATCACGCCTTGGAACGTCTTTTCCAACACCCGCAGTTTCTCCACCGTCGCCTCGCGCTCGGGCGTGGCAAGCAGGCGAATCGTCTCGTCGAGCTGCGCGAGTTCCTTCCGCAATCGCGGCAAATCCCGCAGCTTCGAGCTGCCGGCAGGCGGCTCGGCTTTATCCAATGTCCACTGCTCGCCGCGATGCAGGAAAGTCCGCCAATCCTCGCGCAACCGAAGTTTCAAAGTGAGTTCTTCCTTCACCTCCGCAAGCTCGTCCTGGCGCAAGGTTCTCAGCCTTCGCAAGCCCTCCTCGCCGATGGTGAACTCCTTGGCTGGCTGGAAATGCTGGCGGTGCGGCGGATCCTTGAGCCAGCCGTCTTTGGAAAACGCCCGTGGATGCGAGTCGAGCTGGCTGACTTTTTCAACCGCGATCAGGTCGCCGTAAAGATGCTGGAGATAGGCTTTGGCTAGTTCGTGTTTGGTCTCGAAAAACGCGGCGACCGTTCCCGGTTTCGCGTCCTTGGAACCGGAAAGTTCTCCAGCATGGACAAGCGGTTCTTCAACGTGCCCGAGGCGGCGGGCTTGTTCCCACGCGGCTTTGAAATCTTCCGCGAGCACAGCGCCGCGCTTGTTTCCTAGCAGCGATTCAAGCAGCGGCCACCATGGCTCGGCCTCGGCCTTCACTTCGATCACGCGGCCGAACGCGTCGGCCCGCTGGCCGCGGGATTTCAACGCATCCAACAACGGCGACGGCGCGGCGCTGCCTTTGTGATCGAGATCATCCAACTCGCGGCGGAGGCGGGACTCACGGCTTTCCAGCACCTTGATTTCCTCCTCGACGGGACGCAAGCGCTCGCGGGCGTCGTTGACCAGAGCTTGATAGATCCGCGGCATCCGCTGGGCGGCGTCCAGCGCGGCGGACTCATCCGCGCCCTGCATTTGCTTCAGCCAATCGGCGGCCTGTGCCGGATCTTCCAGCCCGAATTCCTGAGCAAGCCGCAGCCATTGTTTCCAATACTGCGTGCGGTCGTGGAGAAATTGGCGGGCGGACTTCTCGGTCTCACGCAACGCGTCCAGCTCGCGGGCGACTTCATCGCGGTGGCTGCGGTCCTCGGCGAGGCGGGTGATCTGAAGATCGTTTCCAGCGACGAGCCGGATCTTCGCGAGTTGGGAATCCAACTCATTGCGCTCCCCAAGTGCGGACTCGTAGTCGGCGCGAGTTTCGGCATTCTGCGAGCGGAGTTGCTCCAACTCGGACTGGCGTGAAGTTAGATTTTCCAGCTTCTGCTCGTGGCCCAGCGCGATGCGCAAATGGGCATGCAACCGCGCGTCGCGGCGGGCGGTGACGTATTCCTGATGGCGCTCGCTGATCCGGACGAGCCGTGCGTGCTGGTCGTGCATTTTCTCCAACCGTTCCTGCGCGCGGCGGTGCGCATCGACACTGGCGCGGACGGCTTTCACGTCCGGCAAGCCCGGCTCCAGCAAGTAGTCGCGGATGAATTTCTCGAACGACTCGACCGGCTGGAATGCCATCGAGTTCGGCAGGGTTTTATTCATCTGCACGCGATCAAACCCGAGGTGGCTGCGCGAACCCATTTCATCGAGATACGATGCTTGGCGATCGAACACCTCGCCACCGAGATCGCGCTTCACGTGGACGCGGAACTCGTCTTCGGACATGAAGGCGACCGCGTTTGGATCGAGTTCGGCGCTGAGGAAATCCTCGCGCTCGAGGCGGTTGGGAATGGTGAACCACAGCGTGCGCGCCTTGGCAGTCGGGCCTTCGAATTCGATGCGCGCGCCCCAAGTTTCGCGGCGCGGGATTTCCTCGCCTGTTGCCAGCGGCCAAACGAATTCCAGACCTGCCAGAGTCACGCCGGACGGGCGCAGGTAGCGTTCCTGCCCGTCGTTGCCTTGGGTGTTCGTGTCGCACAAACAGTAACCGCGAAGCGAGCGGCCGCTGCCGGAACCGGCTGCGGCTTTATTGAAACGGCTGAGCGATTCGCCGAGCAGCACGAACTGAATCAAGTCAAGCAGCACGCTTTTCCCCGAGCCGTTAGCCCCGGTGATGAGCGAGAGACCCGAGACGTCGATGAAGCGGCGGTAGCCATACCAGTTGATGGCAAGGATACGGCTGAGGTGGACGCGGGTTTTCATTTCAGGCTTCGGCGGCGGGTTGATAGAGGGCGGCACGGGCGAGGCAGGATTCGAGGCTGTCAAACGGGATCACGCGCGGTAGGCTGGGCAGGATTTCAATGAGCGTCTCGCCAAGCTGGAGCGCGCCATCCGGCTTGTGGGTGCGGATCAGACGGTGGCGCTTGAGCCGGCCTAACAACGAGTCGAGGTGGGTTTTCTCCGGAGGATCGATCTTGTCGAAGGTGTTGCGGAAGCGCGTCCATAAATCATCGACCGTGAGGATGACGGCGCTGCTGGCCTCGTTGGTCCGGTGGTCGTCCCAGACACGCCAGAGGACCAACAATAGCAACGTTTCATCCTTGGTGAACTGTGCGAGCAAATGGCAGGCCTCGGGCCGCGGGCGGGCTTGGAGGATGAAGAAATCGTCATCGATGATGAGCTCCAGCCCGAGCGGCGCGAGGTAGTCCTTCAAGTGTTCCTGATAGTGGTCGCGGGCGAGCAGGAAATGATCGCGCCCCGCGCCGCTGCCGCCGAGCAAGGTGCCGCGGCCGATGAGCTCGGCGAGGATTTCGCGGATCGCCGGGCGGTCGTCGTCGGGGACGTCGGACCAGAAGCGGGGCCAGTTGGGATCGAACATTTGGGAAGAAATTTGAGATTTGAGATTTGAGATTTGAAATTTGAAATTTCAGATCCGTTGAATCTGAAAGCGCTCGACGTTCCAGCCGGCGTGGGGGTCGGCGGGGATTTTTTCGGGGGTGAGGCCGGCGGTTTTGCCGGGGCCGTGGATGGTCCATTTCACGCGCTGGCCGTCGGCGGTGACGGCGTGCTCGTAGGCGGCGATGGCTAGCAGATCGAGCATTTCATCGAAGTCGGCGGCGGCGAAATCCGAAGTCATGACGGCGCTGGATTTTTCCGGTAAAAGCCTGGCGACGAGACGCGCGGCGCGTTGCGGAGTTAGGGCGAGGCGCTGGCGTTCGCGGAGGGCGGCGAGTGTTTCCTCAGCGGTTTCGTCGCGGCCGCCGGAGTCGGTGCCGAAGGTGAGATCCGCCGGTGCTTTGACGCGGCGGGTGCGGGCGAGCGACTCGCTGCCGAAGAAGAATTTCACCTCGGGCACGAGTGGCGCGAAGTCCGGCTCGGCGTCGCGCATGGCGGCGAGCCGGGTGCCTTCGTGGGCGGCGTTGATGGCGTCACAGTAGGTCTTGACGATTTCCGGGCGACGGCCGCGGAGTTCGGTCTGATAGCGGTAGCGTTGTTGGGAAAGCTGGTTGAACGAGGCCATCCGGGCGTCGATGGCATCGGCGACGAGGCGGATGGCGGAGAGCCGGTGTTCGAGATCGCGCAGGGCTTTTTCCGCACGATGATAGGACTCGTTTTCATCCCAGTGATAATGGGCAGCGAGGCCCTCCGCCAGGCGCTCTTTGACGAGCGGGTCGTCGCGCCGGTCGGCGATGGTGGAGCGCAGGACTTGCAGCCGGGGAAGCAGGCCGTTTCTACGAAGAGCATCGTAGCAAACCATGTGCTGGCCCGCGCCGAACTCGGCGTAAAGGAGCCGCAGGGTTTCCGCCGGCGAGTCGCTGAGGCGCTGGCGGCGGTCGAAGAGCGAAATGAGTTTTTCCACGCCGTGGAGCTGGATGATCGCGCTTTCGAGGCGGGCGTTGCAATCGGTGACAGTACTGCGGATTTCGTCGGGTTCCTGCAGGCGCGGGTCGAGGATGTTCGGGCGCTCGAGGGTTTCGCAAACGCCGCGGACGGTGTCGGCGAAGGTTTTCAGCTCGGCGATTTCGTCCTCGGCGAGTTCGCGCAGCAAGCGGAGCAACGGACGGAGGCCGGGAGAAACGAGCGCCCAGCGTTCGTGCAGGCCGAGTTGCTGGTCCTCGAGCCAGCGCGAATCGCAGAGGCGGTTGAAAAACTGGCCGGCGCGTTGGCGGGCGTCGCGGAGGGATGCGCCCTCGTCGTCGCCGAGCACGATGTCCGGGTGGGCGGCGAGGATTTCCCGGATCAGCGCGATCGCCTCCGCATGGGGTATCCGCCCGGCCTCACCCGCGACGTCGGCGAGGCGTTCCGCGCAATCGACGTAAATCGCCGCCGATGGCCGGGTCAGCGGACGGAAAAAGTCCCGCGAGACCGAGGCGAGGAGTTTTTCACTGAGATTCGGCGAGGACATGCGGCGGAGCTGACTTTTATGGGTGCGGAGCGGACAACCCAAGCAAGAACTGTGTGGCCGAATCTGAATTTTCGAAAAAATCGAGTTGCATCCAACGCCTGTGGAAGTCATCCAAGGGGCTGTTAACCCCTATATTTCCTATGGCTGACCGCGAAGACAAGAATGCAGAAAACGTGCCCGGCAAGTTCTATGTGGACAGCCAGTGCATCGATTGTGATCTCTGCCGGGAGACCGCGCCGAATAATTTCACCCGTGCCGAGGACGAGGGTTATTCCTACGTTTTCAAGCAACCCGAGAATGACGAGGAAATGGCGCAATGCCGCGAGGCCATGGAGGGTTGCCCGGTGGAGGCCATCGGCGAGGATGGCGACGCCTAAGCGCCACGCCGCGATGAAAAAGCCGCCGCGCTCCAGCAGAATCCGAGAGGAAATCCTGCGGGAATGGCGCGGTGCCGAGGAGCCGGCGGACCTCAACGCCGGCATCCATCTCGCGCAAAAATTCGTGGCCGCGATCCTGCGCGCCGCCGGGGCGGAAGACGGTTTGCACGAGGATCAGGTCCGCGCGACTTGGAAGGAACTCGCCGGCGATTTCATCGCCCGCCACACCGAGCCGATCTCCGTGAAAGGCGGCAATCTCGTCCTGCGCGTGACCCAGCCGGCGCTGCGCTTCCAATTGGAGCAAATGAAACCCATGCTCCTCACCCGCATCCGCAACCAGCTCGGCGAGGGGCGGATCAAATCCATCAAGTTCCAGCTCGGCTAGACTCCCCTTCCCCATGTTTCGCAACCTCATCTTCGACTGGTCCGGCACGCTCGTGGACGACCTCGGCCCGGTGATCGAGGCGACCAACGCCGTGCTCGGGAAATATGAAATCGCCGCGCTCGATCGCGAAAGTTTCCGCCGCGCCTTCCGGCTGCCTTACCGGGAATTCTACGCCGAGCTGCTGCCGGATGTCTCGCTGGAGGAATTGGAAGCCCATTTCCGCCCGGCCTTCGACGCCGCCGTCACCCCGGTCACCGTCCTGCCCCACGCCCGCGAAAAGCTCGAATGGTGCGGCGCTTCCGGCATCCGCGCCTTCGTTCTCACCTCCATGGACACCGTCGCTTTCGAGCGTCAGATGGACAATTTCGGGCTGCGCCACCATTTCGAAGCCACCTATTCCGGCGTCTTGGACAAGCGGGAAATCATTCACCAGATTCTCGAAACCCACGGCCTGGCCCCCGCCGAGACCGCCTTTGTCGGCGACATGACGCACGATGTTGAAACCGCGCGCCACGGCGGCATTTCCTCCATCGCCGTGCTCACCGGCTACAACCACGCGGAAATCCTCGCCGCCGTCCGCCCGGATCTCACCGTGCCGGATCTCGGAGTTCTCCGCAACCTGCTCGACCGCCGCCGAGGCGTTTCCCGGCCCATCGCCACCGTCGGCGCACTCATCCACGATGGGAATGGCCACGTCCTCATGGTCCGCACCCACAAATGGGGCGACCGCTGGGGCATCCCCGGCGGAAAAATCGAGCGCGGCGAATCCTCCACCGACGCCCTCCGCCGCGAGATCCGCGAGGAAACCGGGCTCGAGCTCCGCGACATCGAGTTCGCGCTCGTCCAAGACTGCATCCTCTCGCCCGAGTTCCAGCGCCCCGAGCATTTCCTCCTGCTCAACTACGTCGCCCGCGCCACCACCACCGCCGTCCAGCTCAACGACGAAGCCGAGGAATTCCTCTGGCTCTCCCCCGCCGACGCCCTCGCCCTCAATCTCAACCAGCCCACCCGCTTCCTCCTCGCCGAAGCCCTCGACCGCGACCTCATCCCCCATGCACCCGCCTGATACCATCGAAATCCGCCGCCTGCGCGTCAGCACCCTCATCGGCGTGCCGGACGAAGAACGCGCCGTTTCCCAAACCCTCCTCGTCACCATCCGCATGACCCCGTCGCAAGGCTTCGACGGTCTGGCCGATGAAATTTCCCGCACCGTCGATTATCACGCCGTCTCGCAGGAAATCGAAGCCCTCGCCGCCGCCCGCCCGCGCCGCCTCATCGAGACGCTCGCCGTGGACATCGCCGACCACCTGCTCGGAAATCACCCGCTCGCCCGCGTCGCCATTTCCATCGAGAAACACATCCTCCCGAACACCGAGTGCGTCGCCGTGCACATCGAGCGCGGGCGCTAAAGTCCCGCCCGCTTTCATCTCCCAGCCTTGACCGATCCCGGTTCCGGGTGCAGTCTGCGCCTCAAAATGAAATCAAGCTTCCTTAACTATCTGCCGATTTTCGGGCTGGCGGCATTCGTGCTGAACTCCTGCGGACCGACGGTTCCCGGCCAATCCGACTACCTCAAAGGGCTCGGCGGACCGATCCAACAACAAACTTCCGGCGGGCCGCATCACCCGGCGCCGGCGATCCCGGACGACGTTTCTTACTGGGACGGCGACGGCGCGACGGGCAGCCCGCTGATCAAAATCAACCGCGGCCAGCAGAAGGCTTTTTTCTACAAGGGCGGCGTGCTGGTGGGAATTTCCCGGATTTCCAGCGGCAGCGAGGACCACGGAACTCCGGCCGGGAAATATAAAATCAGCGAGAAACACGCGGACCACGTTTCGTCGGTTTATGGCGTCTTCAAAAACAAGGCCACCGGGATGACGACCAATGACAACGTGGACATCCGGGTGGATAAAATTCCTCCCGGAGAAATTTTCTATAACGCGCCGATGCCGAATTTCATGCGCATCAACGGCGGGATCGGCATGCACACCGGCTATCTTCCGGGTTATGCGGCCTCGCACGGCTGCATCCGGATGCCGCACCACATGTCCACCCACTTCTTCGAAAACGTCCAGGTCGGCACGCCCGTCGTCGTCGAATGAACACCCCGCCGCCATTTCTCCGGAGCTCCGGAAAAACCTTGGAAATCACTCCCGCCGAGGTGGCGGCGTGGGTCAGTCTGCCGCACGGGCAGCGGCCGCGGCTGATCGACTGCCGGGAAGCCGACGAGTTGGCGATCTGCCAAATCGCCGGCAACGAGTGGTTCCCGCTCGGCACCTTTCCCGAAGCTGGCGAACGGCTGACGGCGGACGACGCCCGCGGGGTGGTCGTTTACTGCCACCACGGCATGCGTTCGCAGCGGGGCGCTTTGTTTTTGCGGGCGCACGGAGTGAAAAACGCCTTTTCCATGAGCGGCGGAATCGACGCTTGGTCGCGACTCATCGACCCGGAAACGCCGCGGTATTGAGGGCCACTGTAGCGGCGCTCTGTGACCGTCGCTAACCGCCCGCGAGGGGCGGGCCGGAAATCCCGGGGAGAAGAGCCGAACGGCGACGATCGCAGACCGACGCTACAGTCGAGAATGCGCCGCCTTGTAGCGGCGCTCTGTGAGCGTCGGCGCCCATGTGCCGCGCGAAGTTTCTTCGTTGGCGTCCCTTTGGCATCACGGCCGCAGGGGCGGTTAGCGACGGTCGCAGACCGACGCTACAGAGCTGAGCAGCCACGCGCGGTAGGGCGCGGCGACTTCGGCGGGCTCGAGCGCGAGGATTTCCGGCACTTCGTAGGGATGGAGCTCGGTCAGCGTTTTCTCGAACGCAGGGAACGCGGCGGCGGTGGTTTTGAAAATCGCGAGCGTCTCGGCGGCGGTTTCGACCTTCCCCTGCCAGCGGTAGATCGACTCCACGGCGGGCAGGAGATTGACACAAGCCGCGAGTTGCGCTTCAACTAGGACCGTGCCAATCTGTCGCGCCTGTTCGGAATCCGGGAAGGTGCAAAGGACCAATAAAACGTCGCTCATGGCCTCTCCTGAACACCGGAAATCCAAAACAAGCAATCACAAGGTGAAATCCGGCTTTCTCGAAAAGCTGGTCGCCCGTCTGGATCGCGTCGTCCCCGGCGACGTCCAGCAGATTGTCACCCGCTTGATCCGCGAGAAGGGATTCCTGGAAAAAGTCTTCGAGGCGCTCCACGAGGGCGTGATCATCCTCGATCCGAAAGGCGTGATCGGCTTCCTCAACCACGCGGCATGCCAGTTTTTCGGGCTCGATCCGGAGCGGGCGACCGGCGAGTTCATTTCCACCCAGATCCGCGGGCTGGACTGGACGGTTTTGGGCAAACCCGGCCGCACCATCAGCCGCGACCTGGAGGTTTTCTATCCGGAGAACCGCTACCTGAATTTCTACCTCGCGCCGATCGATGGGACGGAGGGCGACCACCAGCCGCTCGGCTACGTGATGCTCGTCCGCGACCTCACCAGCACCCGCGCGGAGGCGGAGGAAACGCTGGAATCCGAGCGCCTCAACGCGCTCACCCTGCTCGCCGCCGGCGTCGCCCACGAAATCGGCAACCCGCTCAACTCGCTCGACATCCACCTCCAGCTGCTCGGCCGCAAGCTGCGCAAACTGCCGCCCGGCGAGCGCGGCCCGCTGGAGGAAAACCTCACCACCGCCCGCGCGGAAATCCAGCGGCTGGACCTCATCCTCAAGCAGTTCCTCCACGCCGTCCGGCCGACCGCGCCGCTCCGCGAGAAGCAGGACCTGCACGCGATCCTACACGAAACGCTTCGCCTGCTAGAGCCGGAGCTCGCCTCACGGAAAATCGCCGTGCAGCTCGATCTGGCGGACTCGCTGCCGCCCGCGTTCATCGATCCGGGCCAGTTCCAACAGGTTTTCTACAACCTCATCCGCAACGCGTTCCAGGCGATTTCCTCCGACCACGGCCACGTCACCATCCGCACGCGGATGAACGATTTCGAAACCATCATCTCCATCGAGGACAACGGCACCGGCATCTCCCCGGAGCACATGGGCGCGCTGTTCGAGCCTTACCGCACCACGAAATCCTCCGGCTCCGGGCTCGGCCTGCTCATCGTCCGCCGCATCATCCGCGAGCACGGCGGCGCGATCGCCATCGAGAGCGAGGAGAACCAAGGCACTCGCGTGCTGATCAATTTCCCTCACAAGGAGCGGCCGGTGCGACTGCTCGTCGCGCCCGAACCGGATCCGGTCATCGACCTCTGATTTCAGCTTTTCAGTTTTCAGTATTTCAGTTTTTACCCCTATGCTCCCCACCTTGCTGATAGTCGAAGACGAACGCGCCACCCGCGAGGGACTGCGCAGCGCGCTGGAGGAGGAGTTCGACGTTTACATGGCGTCCAGCGCGAGCGAGGCGCTGGCGATTTTGAAATCCGAGCCGATCAAAATCCTGCTCACCGACCTCCGGCTCGGCGGCGACTCGGGCATGGACCTGCTAGGCGCCGCGCTCGCCCTGCCCGAGCCGCCGGTCGCCATCATGATGACCGCCTATGGCTCGGTGGACACCGCGGTCGAGGCGATGCGCCGGGGCGCGTGGCATTTCGTCACCAAGCCGCTCAATCTCGACGAAGTGGAAATGCTGCTCAAGCGCGCGCTCCGCAACCGGACGCTCGAAACGGAAAACCAACAGCTCGTCCAACAGGTCAAAAAATCCCACAAGCTCGACCGCCTGATCGGCAAATCCGCCGCCATCGGCCGGGTTTCCGAACTCGTCCAACAGGTCGCGCCAACGCGGGCCACCGTGCTGGTCGAGGGCGAGTCCGGCACCGGCAAGGAAGTCGTCGCGCACACGCTGCACCATCTTTCCGGCCGCCCGGCGGCGAAAATGGTGATCGTCCACTGCGCCGCGCTCTCGCCGCAGTTGTTGGAAAGCGAGCTTTTCGGCCATGAAAAAGGCTCGTTCACCGGAGCCTCGCAACGCCGGATCGGCCGCTTCGAACAGGCGGACGGGGGCACGCTTTTCCTCGATGAAATCGGCGAGATCGACGCCTCCACCCAAGTGAAACTGCTGCGCGTACTGTCCGAGCGGACCTTGGAACGCGTCGGCTCGAACTCGCCGATCAAGGTCGATGTCCGGGTCATCGCCGCGACCAACAAGAACCTCAAGGAGCTGGTGGAGAAAGGAACCTTCCGCGAGGACCTTTATTTCCGGCTCAACGTGGTGAAAATCGAAATGCCGCCGCTGCGCGACCGGCGGGAGGACATCGTCTTGCTGGCGGGAAGTTTCCTCCAGGAATTCGCCAAGGAAAACGACCGCCCGGTCAAGCCGCTGGCGGACGACGCGATGCAGCTTCTGCTGGGTTATTCATGGCCCGGCAACGTCCGCGAACTCCGCACCGCCATCGAGCACGGGGTGGTCATGAGCAACGACCCCGTCATCGAGGACCGCCACCTGCCGCAATTCCTGCGTTTTCCAGCCGCCACCAGCGGCATTTCCTCCCCGCCGACCAAAAACACCCTTGCCGCTCCGGCGGAATTCAACTTGCATGCGCTCGAAACCAATACGATCCGAGCCGCACTCTCCCTCGCCGGAGGAAACCGAACTCATGCGGCGGATCTGCTTGGAGTCAGCCGCAGAACCCTTCAGCGCAAACTGAAGGATCTCGGTCTCTGAATCCACCGCCTGCTTTTAGCCCCATTTTTCATGAGTATCACTTCCTCCCAGTTGGACACCGGTATCCTAATCCGCCGCAGTCTGTTTTTCCTCGTTTTGTTCATCCTGACCCTGGGGAACCTCTTCGTCCTGTTCCGCGGCCTGAACTCACCGCAGGCGATGGACCAGGCGCAGATTTCCCGGGAAATCGCCCGCGGCAACGGTTTCACCACCAAAATGATCCGCCCGGTCGCGTATTATCAGGCGCAAAAAGCCCAGAACACCTCGATTTCCCTCGTCGGATTCCAGGATACCTATCACTCCCCGCTCAACCCGCTGATCAACGCCGCGGTCCTCAAACTCATCGGCGCGGATGATCCGGATGCCTGGCAGATGGGCGAAAACGAGATGGTCTTCCCGCTCGACCGGGTGATCGCCACCGTTTCCACCTTGTTCTTCCTGATGGCCATCGGGGTGAATTACCTGCTGATTTCACGCATCTTTGACGCGAAAATCGCCGGCGTCTGCGCGATCCTGATGCTGTTTTGCGAAACCTTCTGGAACTACTCGCTGAGCGGACTGCCGCAGATGTTGATGCTGCTGCTATTCTCCTGCGCCATTTATTTCGTCTATCGCGCCGTCGAGTCCGCCGCGGAAGGCCGGATTTCCATGACTCCGGCCGTCATCGCCGGCGTGTTCTTCACCCTGCTGGCGCTCACTCACTGGATGACGGTCTGGATCGCGCTGGGCTACATCATTTTTGCGGCAATCGCCTTCCGCCCCCGCGGCATCGTCGGACTCTCGGTGATGGCGCTGCTTCTCGTCGCCGCCATCGGCCCGATGTTGCGCAACGAAAGCATCACTGATTCGCCCTTCGGCACGGCGTTTCTGACGCTTTACGGCGGCTTGGGCAGCGGCTCGGAATCCGCCGTGATGCGCACCATCGACCTCGAGGCCGAACCTCTCGTGCTCGACGGACTCATCTCGAAAATCCTCCGCACCACCCTGCTGCAAGCCACGGATATTATTCCGTTTCTCGGCGGCATCGTCATCGCGCCGTTGTTTTTCATCTCGCTGCTGCACCCGTTCAAGCGCGCGGCCATCGCCAATTTCCGGTGGGCCGTCCTCTTGATGTGGGTGAGCGCCGCCTTCGGGCTGGCGTTCTTCGGGATTTCCAAAAATGAACTCGATCCCAACCAGCTCCACTTGCTCTTCGCGCCGATCATGATGGCTTACGGCCTCGCGTTCATTTCCATCCTCTGGAGCCGCCTCGATTTCGTCGCCACCACGCCGATTCTCCGCAACGTCCACCACTTCGTGATCATCGGGATTTGCGCGCTGCCGCTGGTGCTCGCCCTGCCGATGAAAGTGCGGGTCGGAATGCACCTGCGCGACCGCGGCGGCGTGCCGCATTGGCCGCCTTACTACGCCCCCGCCCTCAACAGCAAAAAAGCCGGCCTCAAGGGATGGATCACCGACAAGCAAATCACTTTCTCCGACCAGCCGTGGGCCGTCGCCTGGTACGCCGACCGCGTGAGCGTCTGGCTGCCACCGACTTATGTCGGCTTTGAGAAAATCGAAACCATCGCCGCCGACCTCCAGACTCCCTGCGCCGGCGTGCTGATCTCGCCCCTCTCGCACGGCTCCGGCTCGCTGACCGAAATCGCCGCCCAATACAAGGATTTCACCTTCATGGTCCTCGATGGCAGGACCTTCTTCACCAACTACCCGTCCGGCGTCTCGCTCTTCGACAAGGAGCCGAAAATCCAAGGCGTGGCCAAACGTTACCCTTACCGCCAGCCGCTCGTGGGCATGGACATGGTCTATTACGGCGACCGCCCGGTCCGCACCGCCAAGGAAAACTAACTGTCATGGCTCGCCGCAAATCCAGCGCTGAAGACGACGACTCGACGCAACCCACTTTCGAGGAAGCCCTCACCGGCCTCGAAACGATCGTCGAGGAAATGGAGCACGAGCACCTCGCGCTCGAGGATCTCGTGGCGCATTACGAAAAAGGCTCCGCGCTGCTAGGCCGCTGCGAGTCGATTCTCCAGTCCGCCCGCGACCGGATCGAACTCATCACCCTCCGCAACCAGAACGAAATCCCACTGGACGCGGCTAACAAAACCGCGGATGCCGCCGAACCTCCGGACGATTCTGACGACGACGACGATAATGACATCCGCCTCTTCTAAGCCCCCGGCCCTCGGCCCTCTGCTTTCCACGATTCATTCACCCTGCGATGTCAAAAATCTCGCTGACGAGGATTTGCCGAAGCTCGCGGCGGAAATCAGGCACACGCTGATTGATTCACTGTCGAAAACCGGCGGCCATCTCGGCCCCAACCTCGGCGTCGTCGAGCTGAGCGTGGCCATGCACCGCGTGTTCTCCACGCCCCGCGACAAGTTCGTTTTCGATGTCTCCCACCAAGGCTACGTCCACAAAATGCTCACCGGCCGCGCCGCCCAGATCCACACGATCCGCACCTACAAGGGCCTCAACGGCTTCCTCCTCCGCAGCGAGTCCGAGCACGATTCCTACGGCGCGGGCCACGCCGGCACCGCCCTGTCCGCCGCCCTCGGCATGGCCGCCGCCCGCGATCTCGCCGGCGGCGACAACCACATCGTCGCCGTCGCGGGTGATGCCGCTTTCACCTGCGGACCGACGCTCGAGGCGCTCAACAACATCGCCGAGACAACCCGGAAATTCATCGTCGTCCTCAACGACAACGAATGGTCGATCGATAAAAACGTCGGAGCCATCGCCCGTTATTTCAACGCGCTCCAGACGCATCACACCTATGCCGCCGTCCGCCGCCAAGCCGCGGACTTCGTCGAGAAAATCGCGGGCAAGGCCGTCCGCACGCTCGCCCACAAAGTCGAGGAAGGCGCGAAAAACCTTCTGTTCCAGAACGTCTTGTTCGAGAAATTCGGCATGCGTTACTTCGGCCCCATCGACGGCCACGACCTACATCTGTTAGTCCGCACCTTCGAGCACCTGAAGACGCTTCACGAGCCGGTCGTCCTCCACATCATCACCGAGAAAGGCCGCGGCTATCAGCCCGCTCTCGACAACCCCGGGAAATTCCACGGCCTCGGCACCTACAAGATCGAGGACGGCTCCACCGATGCCACAGCGACACCGACCTGCTCCGACATCTTCGGCCGGGCGGTCACGGAGTTCGCGAAAAAGGACCCTAAAATCGTCGCCATCACCGCCGCCATGCCAGGCGGGACCAAGCTGGAGACTTTCAAAAATGAACTTCCAGACCGCTATTTCGACGTCGGCATCGCCGAGGAACACGCCGCGCTTTTCGCCTGCGGTCTGGCCACCGAAGGCTTCCGCCCGTTCCTGGCCATCTACTCGACCTTCATGCAGCGCGCCTATGACATGATCATTCATGACATGGCGCTGCAAGGACTCCCCGTCCGCCTCTGCATGGACCGCGGCGGTCTGTCAGGGGATGACGGTCCGACCCATCACGGGCTGTTCGACATCGGCTATCTGCGCCACATCCCCGGCATCATCCACATGCAGCCGAAGGACGAGGACGAGTTCGTGGACATGCTCCACACCATGGCGAAACACGACGACGGCCCTACTGCCATCCGCTATCCGCGCGGCGTGATCAAGGGCACGCCGATCAAGCCCGCGCCTCAATTGATAGAAATCGGCAAGGCCGAAGTCGTCGCGGACGGCACCGACGTCGCCCTCGTCGGACTCGGCACGATGTTCGAAATGGCCGAGCGCACCAAATTACAACTCGAAGCGAAGGGACTCTCGGTCGCGCTCATCAACCCGCGCTTCATCAAGCCGCTCGACGCCGCCGTGCTCCAGGAATTCGCCCGGAAATGCAAAGTCGTCTGCACCTTCGAAGACCACGTCCTGCTCAACGGCTTCGGCGCCTCGGTGATTGAAAATCTCCACGACGCCGGCATCCACACGCCGGTCGAGCGGATCGGCTGGCCGGACCAGTTCATCGAACACGGCAAACCCGAAACCCTCCGCAAGCTCCACGGCCTCACTGCGGAAGTGGCGGTTCAACGAGTGCTCCAGCATTTTTCCTGATCAAAATACCGCGAAATCAAAATAGAAGGCGACATCCGGCGTTTGGCGGATTATATATGCCGTGTGGCAAACACCTTACAAGACGGAGATCAAGACCCCGAGCTGTCGGGGCGCGTGGAGTCACCCATCGCGACCTACGGCACCAGCATGAAAAAGCCGGCTTTGCTGGAAGCGATGGATCACTGGCTGGAGGTGCTGCGGCACTTCGGTCTGAGGGCTTCGGCAAGCGCTGGCAGTAGCTTCAAGCAGGTCCGCGAGGCCTTGCGCCAAGGGCTGCCACGGAGCGCCTTCGAGCAACTCCGCGCGGATCTCGGAGTCTCCACCGAGGAGCTCGCGGAAATCCTCGGCATCCCCACCCGCACGCTGGCGCGGCGCACGGATCGCTTCAAACCGGATGAATCCGAGCGCCTGCTGAGGGTTGGTTCGGTAATGGCCAAGGCGGCGGATGTTCTCGAAGACCCCGCCGCGGCCCGCCGCTGGATGACCCAGCCGAAACGCGCGCTCGGCGGCCTCACGCCGTTGCGTTGCTGCGACACCGAGGTCGGTGCCCGCGAGGTGGAATCCCTGTTGGGCCGCATCGAACACGGGGTTTTCTCATGATCCGGGCCTTCCGCCTCTGCAAGACGAAACATCTGGCAACCGCCTTCACCGGCGAGGGCGCGCGGCTGAACGGCGGCCGCTGGAATTCTCCGGGAAACTCCGTGGTTTACGCGTCCTCATCGTTGTCTTTGGCCACCTTGGAGGTGCTGGTGCATCTGGAGGATCCGGAGGCGTTCACTCGCTTGTTTTCATGGGTCGCGGTGGAAATCCCGCATGACACAGTGGAAACGGTAAACCCCTCCACACTTGCCAGCGGGTGGAACCATGACGAATCGGGCCCGGTCTCGCGGGCGGTGGGAGACGCCTGGCTGCGTTCGATGCGCAGCGCCACCCTCGCCGTGCCCTCGGTGGTAACGCCGGGAGAGTGGAACTATCTCCTCAATCCGGCCCACTCGCATTTCCCGCGCGTCCAGATCGGCCCGTTCCAACGATTCCGACCGGACCCGCGCTTGTTGCACTGAATACACTGTTTTTGTGACAGCAAAAGGAACGGAAATCGTCACATTGTCCGAAAAGAATCGAGATTTGGTGTCAACCTTTTGATGTCATTCCCCACTTAACCAAGCGAACCCCTCCCGCCTCCTTGATAGCCCAACACCCATCCGGCGAGCCCGCCGACCAGCAACTGATCGCCGGAATCAATGCCGGCGACGATCAGGCCTTCGAACAACTCTATCATCGCCACCGCGAATGGGTGTTCCGGATGGCCTGCCGGATTTGCGGCAGCGAGCACCACGCCCAGGATGTGATGCAGGAGGTTTTCCGCTATTTCCTCGGCAAATTCCCCGGCTTCGAGCTGCGCTGCGAATTGCGCACGTTCCTCTACCCCGCCGTCCGAAACCTCTCGCTCGCCTCGTTGCGTTGCGCGGATCCCGCCGCCTCGTCGGGGGCGAATCCGGCGCCGACGTTCTCGATCAACTCACCGCACCATCCGACCAACACGTTGTAGCTCCCACCGAAGACAAATACGCGCTGATCCTCCGCGAGGTCACCGCACTTTTCCCTCAGCAAATCAAGTCGATCGTCTCCGATGGCGGCGACCTGGAAATCGCACTCTCCGATCACCCATTACTAACAGAAAGCAGGCTGTTGTCATCGAAGTTTGCGAGAAAAGTGGCTGTAAAACCGTCATCACCTATGTCGGACAAACCATTGAAATCGACAAACACCGGATCACCATCCGCACCGACGAAGATGGCGGTATCGTGGTTGATAACTCGGATGCTGGCCTCCACATCACCAGCCGCCGCATCTGATGAAACTTCTCATTCCATTCCTAACCGCCTGCATCGCCTGCCCCGCGCTGGCGGATGAGATCGAAGCCCATCGTTTCGACAAACATGGCGGCTATCAACCCGCCGGATGGCCGGATCTAATACAAAAACTTGTCGTGCTCGCGGAAAAACCATTGCGTCTCGAATTCCCGGGCCTTGCTGCGCAGTGGAAACCCGCCGTCCAAATCCACCGAATCACCTCTGCCCGCAAGGTTTCCCTCGAAGCCCCCGCAGCAGAAGCCACCGCAGACGGCTGGCAGTGGACATGGACTCCACCGAAAACCAGTGGTCCCGCACATTACGAAATCCACTTCGATGGCGAACCCAAACGCGTCGTCCGCATCGAAACCCGCGACCCCGCATGGCGGAAGGCGACCCTCGAAATGCTCAGCAACCAAGCGGAATGGGACGTCCAAGGGCTCAGCCCCGAAGAACGCGCCGCTCTCACCAAGCACGGATTGCAACTCAGCAAGTCATCTAGCAACGGGAAAAATGACATCGCGTCGCTGCAAATGCTCCCCCGCCAAGGCAACGCCGCACGCCGCCGCGTGGTTTGGGACGATCAAGATCCAGGCCTCATCGTCTGGCGTCCGGGCTCCGCCGCAGGCGATCTCGAAGTGCGTGCGCCGCGTTGGTGGATCTCCCCCGCCGCCCTCGCCACCGACCAAGGTCTGATCCGTTTCCTCGATCTCTTTTCCGAACCGCCTCTCAACTCCTGAACCGCCATGAATTCCATACTCCGCTCCATCCATCCCGCCGTGGTCGCGCTTGCCGCCTCCATGATCCTGCCCGCCTCCGCCCTCGCGGAGGAAGCTCCCGCTTCGCCACTCTCCGTCGCCGTCCTGAATTTCGCAGACGGATCTAACGGACTTGATGGTGTCGGCAACTCCGTTTCCGCGCTGCTTCAAGTCCAGCTCACCGTCCACTCTGAAGCCCTGTTAGTCGAGCGGGCCGAGTTGAACGAAGTGCTCGCCGAACAAGAACTCACCCTATCAGACGCCGTCACCCCCACCCAAGCCGCCAAGGTCGCCCAACTCACCGGCGCGGAAGTTCTCATCAGCGGTCGCGTGTTCGCCGTGCAAGACCGGATCCATCTCGTGGCCAAAGTCATCTCCGCCAGCACCAGCCGCGTCTTCGGAGCCACCGCCGCCTATGACAAAGGCAAACCACTTGATGGAGCCGTAGAAAAACTCGGTCAGGACGTCGCCAAAATCCTCAAGGAAAAAACCGCCGACCTGCGCGGCGGCCCATCCCTCGAAGAGAGAATCAACGCCGAAGTCGCGGCGCTCCTCAAAGACAAACCCGCGAAAAAAATCTACGTCCACATCCCCGAAAGCATCCTCCAAGCCACCGTGCCCGATCCCGCCGCACAAACGGAAATCACCCGCACTCTCGAAGCTGCAGGATGGACGTCCGTGGAATCCGCCGAAAAAGCCGACCTCGTCATCCGTGGCGAAGCCTTCGCCGAATCCGCCATCCGCCGCGGCAACCTCTGGCTCACCCGCGCCCGCCTCGAATTCACCGTCACCGTCACCGACGCCGCCGCCAAAATCCTCAAAACCGACCGCATCGTCTGCGGCAACGTCGATCTCGCCCAAGCCGTCGGAGCCAAAGGCGCGCTGCAAAAGGCCGGTCTATTAGCGACTCCAGTCGTTGCCAAGGCCTCGCTCGCTGCAAGCCAGTAAGTAACGCGAAAGGCATCCGCCGACCACGCCTGCCTTCAAGTTTAACTCGCTCACGCATGATGTCCAAAACCCTTCTGACGTGGTTCTGCCTCTTGGTCTTGCTGCCATTCTCCGGCTTGTCGGCGGAACAGCGCAAGCCAGTCATCGCCGTCATCGCCGTCATCGCCGTCATCGCCGTCATCGGCGAGCCCGGCTTGCGCGATCAATCTGCCTTGATGACCGCTGTATTGTCCGGAGAAAACGCGGTGACGTTGGTCGAGCGCGAGGAGATGGAGCGGATTCTCGATGAACAAAAATGGGATGCGGCGGGACTCACCCGCACCCATGCGATGCAGCTCGGGCAATTGCTGCGTGCTGATGGTTTGCTGCTCATGCGGTCGTCTCCTGGATTGCCTGCGGGGGGTATCGAACTTCGCCTCGTTGCAGTCCGTCCCGGGATCGTGCTCAGCAATCCAAAATACTCTACAGGACCATGAGTATCAGTGGCGGCAGCAGCCGTCATGGTGATCTGGGTTTGCGAGAGGGCCGCTGGCACCACGGCCGATGTCGGCGGATTCGGGGAGGGCGGCCACGGCAGTGGCACCGAGACCTAACAGCATCACCGTCCACAGACAACCGCAAAACTTCTGGCGGATTGATCCGAGCGGAAACCGTGGTTTCAACAACGTGGCTACTGCTTGCATGGGGTTTCAGGGCTATTCCGGAAACAAGCCCGGCAATCGAATGAGAAAGAAAGACCATGGACCGATTGACTGTCAATCAGGAAGACTTCCAACAGAGCATCCCTTCCCTCTTAAAACATGCGCCTCCCACCGCGCTGTTGATCGACGAGTTCAAGTTTTCCCATCGCCACTGATAGTGGAGTCTTGCAGGTTGCCATCTCCGGATTCCGCCGCCCTAAAACGCGGTCTCCCGGGTGGTAGAGCAAACCGAGGCGGATGCCTGGGTGGTGATGGCCCGTTCAGGGAATCTCCCACTTGTAGGGCGCGCTGGAGATCTTCTCACAGCCATCCGCGGTGACATGCACCACATCCTCGATGCGGCAGCCGCCCAGACCGCGATAATAGAGGCCCGGCTCGATGGTGATGACCATGCCCTTCTTGAGCTTTTGCGTGGCATTCGGGCGGACGGAAGGCCCTTCGTGGACCTCGAGACCAATGCCGTGGCCGATGGCATGGAAGAAACCTTCCGGCTCGCGGCTGTCCTTGACGGTCTTGTAGCCTTCCTTGGCGAAAAAATCCTCCACCGCCTGCTGGATCTTGCCGCCGGTCACCCCGGGTTTGACCAGGCTGATGCCGAGTTCGTGGCCCCGCTTGACGGTGCGCACCAGACGGCGTTGGGCATCGCTGGCGGTGCCCTTGAGGAAGGTCCGGGTCATGTCACCCCAATAGCCGTCCGCGACGCGGCGCGGGAAAATATCCACCACGATCAACTCGTTGGCGCGGATCGGGCCGGTGCCGGCGTTGTGACAGTCACAAGCCTGATCGCCAAAGGCGGCGATGGTTCTGAGCGCCACCGCGCCCTCGGCAAGGGTGGCCATGCTGATGATGTCACGCAACCGCTCGGAGGTGAGGACGCGGCCCTCGTGGACGAGCACGCCGTTGCGGATTTTCGCTTCGGTGAGGGTTTTGGTGACCGCGCGGTGGCCGGCGGCGCTGGCGCGGTTGCCCCTGCGCAGGGACACCACCTCGTCGGCGGTCTTGCACAGGCGCTGGGGAAACAGGTTGCCGTTTTCCGCCACCGTGATGTTCAGACCGGCGTCCTTGAGCTTGAATGCCAGGCCGGCGGGAAAACGGGACCCCACGTGGAACTCGCGGATGCCATGAATCTTCGCCAAATGCTGCACCACTTGGCAGTCGTCTGCCACGGTGCCCTTCGGCAGCTTGAATTGTTTCGCCGCGCCGTCGCGGATCTCGGACAGCAGCAACACTTCGTCAAACGAGGACTCGTCCTCCATCCGGCCGAACTCCATCGGCACGGCCAGGCCGAACTTCTTGTTGCCGATGGTAAAAGCGAGATACGGATCGCTGGCTGAAAACCGGCTGAAATACAGCATGTCCGGATCTGCAGAGCAGGCGTGGAAAAGGAGGGATGACGGGGAATTCCGGGTGGTTTTTCCCAGAGAAGAGGATCGGCGTTTGATCATGGATGTTCGGAATTGGAAGAAGTTAAAAGCGAAAGAAGTTTTGCGGGGAAATTTTTCTTTCCGTTAAATTGTTAAAATCTCAGCGGGCTGGCTGATGGACATTTGATACGAGAACTTGATCTCCCCAGCAAGCTCGGATTGCTCTTTCGCGCTGGGACGGGCCGGTGGAG
>NZ_JBIKBQ010000046.1:0-27599 GCF_058122085.1 Luteolibacter sp.
GGTTTTACAGCGACTACAACGGTGTTCTCGAGCAAATCGGCGAGTGATGATTCCAAAAAAGAAACGCCCGATCCCCTGTGAAGAGGATCGGGTGCCTTTGAAATTATAATGAGGGGAGGGCTGGATTACCAGCGACCGCCGCCACCACCGCCGCCGCCGCCGCCACGGCGATCACCGCCGCCGCCACCGCCGCCTTTGTAGCCACCGCCGCCGCCGCCGCCACCACGACGATCACCGCCGCCGTAGCCACCGCCGCCGCCGCCGCCGCCGCCACCACCGTAACCGCCGCCACCACCGCCGCTTGGACGGGATTCTTTCGGCTCGGAAGCATTCACGCGGAGAGCACGACCGTTGTAGTCGTAGTCGTTGAGAGCCTCGATGGCTGCATTCAACTGGGATTGATCACCGAGGGTCACGAAAGCAAATCCCTTGGATTGCCCGGTTTCACGGTCGGTGATGATTTTGACCCGTTCAACAGGTCCAAAAGCGGCGAAGAGGCCAGTAACGTCTCCTTCAGTAGCGGTGTAGGGCAAGTTGCCCACGTAGATATCCATTTGATTCAATTCTAATGACGCCATGTTGATTCAACACTTCCTTCGACCATGGCGCCACGGACCGAACAAAGAGCGATTAAACAAACTTTCGCCGTCCGATCGACCCGTGAATAGACCCGCCGCGGACGAATTAGCAACAATTGATTTTATTTATTTCGGCCATCTGCCGGTTGCCCGCGGGGCCCGAGTTTGATGATTTATGGTTTGCGCCGCCCGCAGGTAGTGTTTGAGTGCCACGGATCAATCTCAAAAACTCGCTGTTCCACGGTTTCCGGGGCAATCCATGACGAACGAGGGTGGTGCTCAATGACTTGCTAACTTCAATCGTCAAACCCATCCAGCCAATCATGAAGACATGGCTCATTTTCCCGCGGTCGCCTCATTTTTTGATTCTTAACACGCTCTTTTTCCTCGGCTTGGGTGCGTCGGCGGCGGCCCTCCCGCCACGGCCACTGGACGTGAATGGCGATACAGTCCCCGATCTTTGGGCACTCCGGTATCAGGCCGGGGCTCTTAACCCAGTCGCCGATTCGGATGGGGATGGAGCCTCCAATGCCAGCGAAAGCTCGGCGGGCACTGACCCGCTGGCGGCAGGCTCGGTGATCCGGGTTTCCTCAATCACCAGGGACGCCGCAGGGGTGCGTCTCACTTTCCCGACGGTTCCAGGCAAGCGCTACCAAGTGCAAGACAATGCATCCTTGGAAGCCGTCTCCTGGGGCGATATCGGAGCGCTTCATACAGGGACGGGCGGCGAAGCGGAGGCGACAATCGCGGCTCCTGGGACGGCAAAATTTTTCCGGGTTTATGTCGAGGATGTGGATGCCGACAATGACGGTGTCACCGACTACGAAGAAATCCTTGCTGGCTTCAACCCGAACAGCCCGACCTCTTTCGGGGCCAGTGGCCTCACCGACAAAGAGGCGCTGCTGGCAGGGCTCAATCCTGCAGCCGTCAACACGGTGAGTGTGCAGGCTGCGGACGACGCCGCAACCGAACCGAGTCCGGCGGATACCGGACTTTTTGTCATTACGCGAGTTGGAAAACTGACGCCGGTCACGGTGAATTTCACCGTTGCTGGCAGCGCGGTGGAAGGTAGCGACTACGCCGCGATCAGCCGCTCGGTGACATTTCCGTTCGGGATGAACACCGCGGCGGTGACCATTACACCTGAAACGGATGCATTGATTGAATCGCCGGAATCGGTAATCCTGACGATTGCTGCGGGCACCGATTATGCGCCGCCCACCCCGACCACGCAGCCAGCCGCGATACTCATCCATGATCGAACCGCTCCGAACGGCACTGGCCTGACTGGACGGTTTTGGAATGAAGTGAGCAGCGGGGTCAACATCATCTCCGGATCCAATCCGGCGAAAATGTTTGGAAACCCGGTTTTGACCCGCATCGATGCGATGGTCAATTTCACCTGGCCAAACGGCACGAACGGTGGGTCCCCGAGCCCCGGCGTGGTCAGCGGCAACTACTGGTCCGTCCGTTGGGCAGGTGAAGTTCTCCCGGAGTTTTCGCAGATTTACACGTTCTACTTCAAGGCGGATGATGCGGCGCGGGTTTGGGTGAATGGAAAACTTTTGGTCAACGCTTGGCCGCGTGCCGGCGGTGCGACTACTGAATTCTCCGGCACGATCGAACTGGTGGCGGGAGTAAGGGTTCCGATTGTGGTGGAGTTTCACGAAATCAGCGGCGATGCGCAGGCCGAACTGCGGTGGTCGAGTCAGAATGTAGCCAAAGATTTCATCCCGACGGCACGCCTGTTCCCGGCGGTGCCACCCCGGATTCTCAGCCCGCTCGATGTGCTTCTCATTCAAAACAGCCCGGCTTACAACTACCAGATTGTCGCCAGTGGCGAACCAACGAGCTTCGGGGCGGCCAACCTGCCACCCGGCTGGACGTTCAACCCGACGAGCGGCCTGATTTCCGGCACGCCCGATACGATCGGGACTTGGCCGATTCTTCTCACGGCGACCAATGCCCATGGCTCCGGCAGTGAGATTCTCACGTTGAAGGTGATCGGCACTGGCAATCAGATCACCCGTGACGTTTGGACCAATGTGTCTGGCACCGAGCTCTCGTCGATCCCGCTGAACACGCCGCCGAACCAAACCGGTTTCATCACGGATCTTGAGGCTCCGCAAAATGATGGCGATGATTTCGGCGCGCGCATTCGCGGCTCGCTCACAGCTCCCGCGACCGGCAGCTACCGCTTCTGGATCACGGCGGATCACGCCGCCGAGTTATGGATTTCCAACGACAACGAAGAAGTGGGCTCGTTCCTCCGTGCCGTGGTGAACGCGCCGACTGCGTATCGCGGCTGGACGGATGCCGGTGCCGGCAAATCCGACTTCCTCTGGCTCGAAGCGGGCAAGTCCTACTACATCGAAGTGCGGCACAATGAGGCCACCGGCGCCGACCACGTCAGCGTCGGCTGGCTCAAGCCCGGCGAAGGCGGCGTGGACCCGACCGCCGCCACCGCTCCCACGGAAGTGGTGCCATCCTTCGTCCTTTCGCCATACGTGGCGGGAACGGCCGGTGGTCAGGGCACGCTTTTCTATACGAATCTCACGCCACAAGGCGGCGTGATCACGAGCGCATCCGGCAACATTCTGCTCCGCTTGAGCGAAGACGAAAGCCAGGCGGTCATCACGGTCAATTATTCGAACCTGACCACCCCTTACTTTGGCATGCATTTGCATGATCCTAACATTCCTGGAGGCGGCCTATCCAACGTCGTCTGCGATTTCGACGAACCCGCCGACGGGAGCACCGCCAGCGGACGGCACCTTCCACAACCTCCTGAAGGCCGTGACCCTCCATCCTGCGATGGGCCGCTACCTCGACATGCTGCGCAATGATAAGCCAAACCCATCGACAGGCCGTATCCCGAACGAAAACTACGCTCGCGAAGTTCTGCAGCTCTTTTCGATCGGTCTCTATCGGCAATGGCCGGATGGATCGCTGATGCTCAACTCCAAGGGCGAACCGATCCCGACTTACGGTCAGGATGAAGTGGTCGGCTTCTCGCATGTGTTTTACGGATGGGGTTACCATTACTCCGGCGGAATCAATTCGACCTCGAACTCCATCACCACCGGTCCCTTTATCTGTCGGCAGCTCGACCATCACCGTGAGCATCCCGGCCGGGCATACCTATGCAGTGAGCGACTCGATCCAAATCGACTTTGTCACCGCAGGCGCGCCTTCCGGCCTTTTCACCGTGCTCACCTCCACGTCGCCCACGCTGACTGTTACCGGGACGGACATCCCGACGGTCGTTGGCAATGGCAATGCCAATGTCATCCTCCCGGCCGACATCGTCACCCGCAACGGAGCGCTCGTGGCAACCCGCGAAAGCTACGCGTTGGATCGCAGCGGCGGCACCGTGGCGCTGACGTTCAGCGACTGGGGACTCAACGACACGGAAACCGATTTGAGCCAGACCCCGATGCGCTCGCCCACGGTCTTCAATTTCTTCGAGCCGGACTACAGCTCCCCGGGCATCCTGGCGCAGGCCGGGCTGGTCACTCCAGAGTTCCAGCTCACAACGATAACCTCGGGGCGCTGGTGGACAAGTTCAGTGACCTCCTGATGGCGGGCCAGCTTCCCTCCACCGGCACGAACGATTACTCCACCACTCCGCGGACCATCGTGAATGCCAAGGCGGTCATCACCGACTACGCGCAGTCGTTGCCGTACGACAAGACTGTCACCGGACTCACTACCGCAGCCCTTCTCGGAAACAATCTCAAACAAATCAAACTCGAAGTGCCGGCCGGTTCACACCTGAACGGCGAAGGCGAAATGTGCGACCGCTGGGGCACTCCCTACTTTTTCCATCAAGTCTCCGCGACCGAAATGGAAATCCGCTCCGCAGGCCCGGACCGCAAAATGTGGACGGGCGATGATTCGCAGATGTAGGCTCATCTTCGCGCAGAGGGGAGATACGCAGGAAAGCATCTCGATCCTCAGCCTCAACGGGGCGACATACGATAGTCCTGGGTATCGCTCCGGTTGAGGGTGCTGAAGGTTTCCGCAAAAGCGTGGGCAAGCACGGAATGGCGGCCGGCGAGTAGCACCTGCCGGGAGGCGTGATGGTCTGGATCGCCCGCGCAGAGCGCGGATACGATGACCGAGGAATCGAGAGCGGATTTCATTTGGACGGCGGGTGCGGGACGATCCGTCCGTCACGAGCCTCGCGATCCGCCTTGATGGCTTGGACAATATGGCCGCGCTTCAGTGGCGGGCCGCTTTGAATCACCGGAAACCCGTCGTTCATCTCGACGCTCACCGGATCCGGCTCGGGAACGGCCTGGAGTTTGCCCCCATGGACCTCCGGTTTCAGGCGGCTGCCCTCGTGCAACCCGAGGCTGTCGCGGATCGCCTTGGGCACGACGAGACGTCCTGCTTTGCCAAGTGTGATGGGAGTGCTCATGGTAATTTGAATACCATTGGCAGCTTGATACGGCAAGGGTGGAACTTGAGGGCGTTGGGGGTGAGGGAGCGGGTGAAGAGGATTGCGGTTCTTGAGAGCGGGGCCTATCAAGGGCGGGTGATTTTCGGGCGCTTGCGGTTGTGGATGGATCCTGTGAAACGCTCCGGACCGGAGGCGATGGCGGTGGACGAGTGGCTGTTGGAGACTGCGGAAACGCCGGTGCTGCGGGTTTACGGCTGGCTGGGAGAGTGGGGGAGCGTCGGGTATTTCGGAAATCTGGCAGAGGCGCGGGCGGCGTTTCCCGGAGTCGAGTGGGTGCGGCGCTGGACCGGAGGCGGCACGGTGGATCACCGGGCGGACTGGACTTACACGGTGGTCGCGCCTGCGGAAGAAGCGCTGGCCGACGCGCGCGGGGCCGAAAGCTATCGGCTGCTGCACGCGGCGCTTGCGGAGGTGCTGGCAGGCGAGGGGATCGACGCCCGCCTCAGCTCGGGTGCCGCGGAAACCGGGGCGGCGGCTTGTTTTGAAAACCCCGTCAGCCATGACATCGTCGATGCCGCAGGCCGGAAAATAGCCGGTGCGGGGCAGCACAGGACCAAGCGCGGATTGCTGCACCAGGGCTCGGTGGCGGTGGCTTGTGATCCGGAGCGCCTGGCTTCAAGTCTGGCGGGAAATTGGCAGACGCATGAATTCCATCCGCCGGCAGAGGTGATTTCCGCGAAGGTGCGCGGGCGGTATGCGCTGGCCGCGTGGACCGCCCGGCGGTAAGGTCGGCGGGTCACGCCCGCCGCAGCGTCAGGTGGATGATCTCGGCCGGGGCGTTCACCCGCACGGGAAACCAGTTGCCGGTGCCGTTGCTCACCACCATCGCCCGGCTGTTTTTTTGATAGAGCCCGGACCAGTAGCGATACATCGCCGAGCCCGCGCCGAGTTCGGAAGTGAGCATCAACTGCCCGCCGTGGGTGTGGCCGGCCAGCGTCAGCGGAAGTCCGAGCTCGGCCGCGAAGTCGAAGGCGTGCGGATGGTGCGCCAGCAGGATCGGGAACGCGGCCGGGTCGCGCAGGCCGGCCACGGCTTCCACGCTCCGCGCCATTTCCTGCTCGCCGTGATTCCAGACGATCCCGAGAACCTGCACCGGCACGCCCCGCACCTCCACGGTCGCGGCCTGGTTCCGGAGCAGCGCGATGCCTCCGTCCCGCACGCCTCTCACGAATTCCGCCGGGTCGTCGAACAGGTCGTGGTTTCCCTCCACCACGAACACGCCCGACTTTGCCCGCATCTGTTGGAGCATCCTCACTCCGTCCGGCAGGTCGCGGATCGTGTTGTCGATCAAGTCGCCGGTGAACAGCACCAGATCCGCTTCCAGTCGGTTGGTCGCGGCCACGATTTCATCCAGCACCCGGCCGCGCGTGAACTTGCCGACGTGCGTGTCCGTCACGTGCGCGATCCGCATGCCGTCGAGCGCCTGCGGCAAATCCTTGAGAGAAAGGGTCATTTCCCGGATCCGGAACCGCGTCATCTGCGGGATGCCGTAAGCCGTCGTGCCGAAGGTCGCCATCACCGGCATCGTCACCGCCGCCGCTCCGAGCCATTCGCGCCGCGTCCAGTTCCGGCCCGTCGCCGCCACGGCGGGGCTCTTCCTAACCAAGCGCCGGCCGATCGACCACAGCGACCAACCCATCATGGTCGGCAAGCCGAGCATCGGCATGAAAATTAGGCCCCAGAGGAGGACCAGCGAGTAGAGCGCGGCCGGGATCGGCATCGTCACCAAGTCCCGCCGGGCGCAAATGACCCACACGAATCCGGCCAAAACCAGCAGGACCGAGACGGACAAGCCCAGCCGCGCGACGCGGCCCGCGCCGAGCCGCTGCAAGCGCCGGTCCGCCCAGATCCACCACGCCAGCGACAGCAGCGGGATTCCCAGAATGATGAGGAGGACGACGGGCATGGGGTGGAACCCGGCAGGCGGGACACCCGATTTTGAGCGGGGATCAGCCAAGCGCAACGGGAAAATCCGACACGGGAAAATCCGACACCCACGAGGATTCGTGTTGAAACACGGGCGGATCCGGCTAGGGCTGAGCCAGCAGGGTTCACGCCCGAGGATTTATGATGTGGGAAGCAATTCAATCAAGCGGTGCATGGCAGGGCGCGGGGACGGGCGCTGCTTGGTTCGTGACTATTTGCCTGCTGCTGGCGGGATTGGTCGGCTGCCTGCTGCCGGTCTTGCCGGGGCACTTGATTTTGCTCATCGCCGCCGTCGCCCACCGGTTGATGCTCGGGGCGGATTCCGGGCTGCGCTGGTGGTCGTTTCTCATTCTCGCCGCGCTGATGGCGATTTCTCAGACCTTCGAAACGCTTAGCGGGGCGGCCGGGACGAAATGGTTCGGCGGCACGCGCTGGGGAGCGCTCGGCGCGCTGGTCGGCAGCATCGTGGGGATGTTTTTCCTGCCGTTCGGCTTGCTGGTCGGGCCGCTGGTGGGGGCGTTCGTCGCTGAAATGGCCTTCGCAAAAAAGCAGAGCCACCACGCGGCGTATTCCGGGGTCGGCTCGGTCGTCGGCACCTTGGCGGGGATGGTTTTCAAGATTGCCGTGGGCGTGGTGATGATCGTCTGGTTTTTCCTTGATGTGTTTTTGATTGGAAAATGAGTGAAGCGGCCGCAGGTTGTCGCCGCCGCTCCCCGGACGGTCGCAGTTTCGCGCAAGCGGAGCTGAGGAAAGTCCGGACACCACAGGGCAACGCGCCTCATGAAAGTGAGGGACGGGAACCGCGAGGAACCCGGACAGACAGTGCAGCAGAAAGATACCGCCGATGGCCCGCAAGGGCACAGGCAAGGGTGAAATGGTGGAGTAAGAGCCCACCGCGAATCCGGGTAACCGGACGGCACGGCAAACCTCGCGTGGTGCAAGACAGAACAGGGGAAGGGCTGCCCGCCCGCTATTCTCCGGGTATTAGTCGCACTCTGCGCAAGCAGGGCGCTCCGCTTCGGCGGGGTGAGAGAAATGGCCGTCCAGCCCCGCAAGGGGTGGACAGAATCCGGCTTACAGGGGAGCGGCACTCCCTTTTTTCTTTGCGGCCGGGGACCCGTCGCGCCGACGGGTTTTATCCTTCATTCAATTTCTTGCCAAATTTACCAAGTTCCCCTTCACTCCGGGCCGCTTCACCCATGGCACTCATCGTTCAAAAATACGGCGGCACCTCCGTCGGCTCGCTCGACCGGATCCGCAACGTCGCCACGCGGATGAAACGCACCCGCGACGAGGGCAACCAAGTCGTCGCCGTGGTCTCCGCCATGTCCGGCGTCACCGACGGCCTCATCAAGATGGCCAAGGATCTCGCGGAAAACCCTTCGGAGCGCGAGCTCGACGTGCTCCTCGCCACCGGCGAGCAGCAGTCCATCGCGCTACTCAGCATCGCGCTTCAGGAAATGGGCGTGGCCGCCGCCTCCTTCACTGGCAGCCAGGCCGGCATCCACACCACCGGCTCGCACACCCGCGGCCGCATCCTCAACATGGACCCCACGCTCATGCAGAGTTTCCTCGACGCTGGGAAATCGCTGGTCGTCGCCGGCTTCCAAGGCGTCACGCCGACCGGCATGATCCACACTCTCGGCCGCGGCGGTTCGGACCTCACCGCCATCGCCGTCGCCGCCGCGCTCAAGGCGGACGTCTGCCAGATCCTCACCGACGTGGACGGCGTTTACACCTGCGACCCGCGCGTCGTCAAAAACGCCCGCAAGCTGCCGGAGATTTCCTACGACGAGATGCTTGAAATGGCCTCTTCCGGCTCGAAGGTCATGCAATCCCGCTCGGTCGAGTTCGCCAAGAAATTCGGCGTCGTTTTCGAAGTCCGCTCCTCACTCAACGATAATCCCGGAACCCTCGTGCTAGAAGAACATCCCAACATGGAAAACGTCGTCATCCGCGGCGTCTCGATCGAGCGCTCGCAGGCGCGCGTCACTCTCACCGGTATCCCCGACGAGCCCGGCATGTCCGGCCGCATCCTCGGCGCCCTCGCCGACGCGGAGATTAACCTCGACATGATCGTCTCCAACATCGCGCACGACGGCTTCGCCCGCCACTCGTTCACGATGCACTCCAGCGACCTCGGCAAGGCCCAGGCCGCGCTCAAGCCCGTGATGGCCTCCCTCGCGCCAAACGCGAAAATCGAGACCGAGTCCGGCATCGCGAAACTCTCTGCCGTCGGCATCGGCATGCGTTCCCACTCCGGCGTCGCCGCCACCATGTTCAAGGCCCTCGGCGACGTGGGCATCAACATCGGCATGATTTCCACCTCGGAAATCAAGATCGCCGTCACCGTGGACGAGCCACGCATCGAAGACGCCGCCCGCGCCGTGCATGATGCCTTCGGCTTGGACAAGGTGCCGGCTTAGTGGCGATCACCGGTCGCCACGAATTCATTCATTTTCCCACTCGCGGCGACCGGTGATCGCCGCCACGTTTCAACCGACCATGCACGCACGAATCCTCGGTCTCTGGCTCACCTCGCTCGCCATCGCGCCCGCTCAGGAATCCGTCACAGCGGATGACCTCCGAGCGCTTCTCAACGACCCCAATAACGACCTCGCCAAACTCGCCCAAGGCATGGCCGGTAACAAAGGCGGCAACCAGCTGTTCTATTTCCCCACCCGCGACGAGCCGGCCACCCCCGCCGCATGGGGACTGAAATTCGATTCTATCAATTTCAAATCCGCCGACGACACGGCTCTCCACGGCTGGTTCATCCCGGCTAAAGGCAAAGCCGCCAAGTCCGCCAAAGCCACCGTCGTCTTCTCCCACGGCAACGCCGGCTCGATCGGCCATCACCTCGGCTTCTGCGCCTGGCTAGCGGAAGCGAGTTACAACGTCATCATCTACGACTACCGCGGCTTCGGGAAATCCGGCGGAACTCCGGACCGCCGCGGCATGATCGACGACGTCAAAGCCGCCTTCGCCTACGCCCGCAAGCGCCCCGACATCGACACCAGCCGCCTCGTTTCCTACGGCCACAGCCTCGGCGGCGCGCAATCCGTCACCGCCCTCGGCGAATCGCCGGTTAGGGGGCTGCGCGCCATCGTCATCGACGGTGCCTTCGCCTCGTATCTCGCGATGGCCCGCATCGTCGCCGGCCAACTCGGAGCCAGCCTCGTCACCGACGAACTCGCGCCCAAGGACTTTGTTAAAAAGCTCTCACCCGTCCCGCTGCTCGTCGTCCACGGCAGCAACGACGAGGTCGTCCCCGTGAGTCAAGGCCGCCAACTCTTCGAGGCCGCCGGCCAGCCGAAAACCCTTTTCGAAGTCAAATCCGGCCGCCACGGCACCGCCCTTTCTAACGACGAAGGGGCCTATCGCCGGAAAATGATCGCGTGGCTCGACGCCGCGCTCAAAGGCTGAAAAATCACAGCTGGTGATGCGCGCCGCCGAGAATGCTGCGGGCGTCGAAGCCGTGGTTCGCCAGAATCCGCGCGGCGAAGTAGCTGGCCTTGCCCATCTGGCAGATGGTGAAAACCGGCTGGCTGCGGTCGAGCTCGCCGAGGCGGCCGCGGAGCTGCGCGAGAGGGATGTTGACCGCGCCGGGGACGGGCTGCTTTTTCGCGGTCGCGGCGGGCCGGACGTCCACGATCTGCGCGCCCGCTCCCGTGTCTTTCAACTCGGCGACCGGCACGAGCAGTCCGTCGCGGATGTTGCCCGCGGCGAATCCGGCGACGTTGATGACGTCCTTCGCGTTGCCGAAGGGCGGCGCGTAGGAAAGCTCGAGGTGGGCGAGATCGTCGATGGTCAGGCGGCCGCGCAGGGCGGTGGCGATCACGTCGAGCCGCTTGTCCACGCCGTCCTTGCCGCTCGCTTGTGCGCCGAGCACGCGGCCGTCATCGGGCGACCAAAGGAGCTTGAGCGTGATGGTTTCCGCGCCGGGGAAGTAGCTGGCGTGGGAGGAACCGTTCACTGTGACAGTCTGATAGGAGACGTTTTCCGACTTGAGCCGGGCTTCCGAATAGCCACTGATGCCGGCGACGTGATCGAACACCCGCACGATGGCGGTGCCGATGCTGCCCGGATACGGCAGCGCTTTTTCCCCCAGGAACATGTGATCCGCCGCCGTGCGTCCCTGGCGGTTCGCCGGTCCGCCGAGCGGGATCGCGGTGCGCTTGCCGAGGATGGGATCGGCCGTCTCGCAAACGTCGCCGACCGCGTAAATGTCCGGGTCCGTGGTGACTTGGAAAGCGTCCACACGGATGTGCCCGCGTGGCCCGAGCTCAATGCCCGCGTCCTTCGCCAGCCCGCTTTCCGGACGCACGCCGATGGAGAGAATCACCAGTCCGGCGGATAGAGTCCTGCCGGACTTCAGCTTCGCGGAAACTTCCCGGCCTGTCGTCTCAAAGCCATTGATGCCATCGCCGAGAATCAGCTCCACGCCTTTTTCGCGCAGCGTGTTTTCCAGCGGGCGCACCATTTCCGCGTCCAGCTGGGGCAGCACCTGCGGCTGGAGTTCGATGACGCTGACTCTTTTCCCGATCGCATGAAGCTGCTCCGCCATTTCCAAACCGATGAAGCCCGCGCCGATGATGGCGACATGATCCACCGCCGCGGCCGCCGATTTGATCCGGTCCATGTCCTGCAAATTCCGCAGCGTGAGGACGAGCGGGCTGTCGATCCCTGGCAAGGGTGGACGCAGCGGGCTGGCGCCGGGGGCGAGGATGAGCTTGTCGTAGGCGATCACGGATTCGGTGCCGTCCGCTAGAAAGCGCGCGCGGACGTTTTTGTTATTCCGGTCGATGGCCAGCGCCTCGGTGAGCGTGCGGACGTCGAGGTTGAGCAGCGCGCGCAGGCTTTCCGGCGTCTGGATCGCGAGTTCCGCGCGGTCCGGAATCTCGCCGCCGATGTGATAGGGCAGCCCGCAGTTCGCGAAGGAAACGTCCGGCCCTCGCTCGATCACGATGATGTGGGCGCTCTCGGAATGACGGCGGGCACGTGCGGCGGCGGAGGCGCCACCGGCCACTCCGCCGATGATCAACAGGGTTTCAGGCTTGGTTTTCATGGGAGTTGGGAAGTTCGGTCAGGTTGATTGGCGGGGGAGGAAGGAGTTCGAGGGAGGGGGTGGTTCTTGGTGGAATCAGTTGCCCGGCCGCGGCGCGGAGTGGAGCGCCGCGTTCATGGCGTGGCAGAATCCCGACAGGACCGATTCATCAAGGCGGTAGAACACATTGCTGCCGCGCGCCCGCGACTTCAAGAGGCCTGTTTTTAGCAACTCGTTGATATGGCGCGAGCAAGCGGGCTGGGAAAGAGGCAGCGCCGCCACGATTTCCATGCAGGGGACTTCTCCTTTTCCCGCCAAATATCGCAAAATGCAGATCCGCGCCGGGTGCGACAAAGCCTTCGCGAACCCCGCAAGTTTCACCGATGAATCCTCAAACGCTTCCAATTTCGCCAGCGGCATGAATTCTATATCTCAAATATAAGATATGTTTGCAAGCGGGGATTTTTTCCAATGAAAATTTCCGGTCGCGGGAGATCAGGGGAGATCAATGTCGGCTGGCAATGGGGCAGGGCGCTTTGACGCGCGTGGCGCGCTTGGCGTGGCGCGCTTGGCGTGGCGCGCTTGGCGTGGCGCGCTTGGCGTGGCGCGCTTGGCGTGGCGCGCTTGATCGGCGGTTAGGCCGGGCCGTGCGTCGGGTCGTGCGCCGCGGCGGCTCATGTCTCACCGCGCCCGCTGCTCGCTCATCCACGTGTAGAGCATGACCCATAAGGAAAGCGCGAATCCGAACAGCGGGATTTGCAGCATCGAGGGCAGTGAGTAAAGAATCGAGACGACTGGAATCCACACGCCCCACGTCGCGAACAAGGTCGGTACCACGAAATCCCGGTAATACTCGCCAGTGAAAAACACGCCCGTCCCTTGGAAGCGGAAGCCGCGCGATTTCCAATCGTAAAGCCAGGTCGTCACCGGACAGGCGAACAGCGGGTTATAGAGAAACTGGTCCACCAGCACTTTTTTCGCCACCACCACGAACGTCGCCCGGCCGCCGAACCAACCGGCTTGGTGCTGATAGAAATAGTCCACGACGAGCCCCATCACGCACCAGAACGGCGCGGTGAAGAGCAAGTTGGAAAGGTTGGACCGACGGAATTCCCCCCGCTGGAAAAGGAAGATCCGTAACAGTTCGGGAATGACCGCGCCGGCGACGATCGCGTTGAGGGCGGAATAGCCATAGCCCCAACGCGCCTTGACCGCCGCCAGTCCGTCAAGCCAACCACGCGTCGGCGGATAGAAATAATACGCCATTACAATGGAGAGCATCAGCGCCTGCACGATCAAGCCCGGCACCACGTTCGCGCGTGCGGCGCGCAGCCCCGCGGTCCATGGCCGGTCGCGGGTGATGATCTGCGGGGTGGAGGGCTTTGGCGGCAAGGCGGCGGACGATGGAAGCGGCGGGCCGTATCTTCAAGCAGGGATTCCTAACCGGGCATGGGCGGGTGACGTTGATTTCACTCCATGGCTCGGACTCGCGGCTCGCGGAAAATCCGCGCATCCTTCCAGACGGGATGCGGAGCGCGACGCCGCGAGTGCTGGCAGGTTCACGCTGAACTCGCCGGACCCCATGATTGCCAATAATTCCCTCTCCACTTTTCATCAATGGTTGCTCGCCGAACCGACTGAGCCGGCACCGGCGCGGACCATCATCCTTCACGGGGATTCCACGGTTTTCAGCGATCGCTTGATCGAGGAGATCGCCACTTACCTGAACGAGTATGACGACGATGGCGCCGGTCGCTGGCTTTCCGCCACTTCCGACCTGGTGCAGCAAGTCTCGGGAAATCCAGACCTCCGGCAGTTGCTCGGAATGGCCGAGAGTTGCCAGAGTTGCCCGCCCGACAGCGCCTGCGGTCTCCGGAAAACGCTCGCCGCCCTAGGTCAGCGCGGACATGTGATTTTCCGCTCCGTCGCGCCACCCGCCAAGGCTCTTGATCTGCCGGAAGCGTTTCACGCGGGCATCGGCAATGGCCTCGGCCCCACCCGGAAGTGCCATCTGGTTCTCAATCCGGACCTGATGGACCCCGGCAGCATCGCCCACATCATCGGCGACGTGTTTCTCGAGTGGCTCCACCGGGACCACCTGCGAACCTCGGCAGCTCAAAAGACGGCGTAAAATATGCGCGGCTTTCCGCAAGCCGGGCTAAGACCGGTTTGTCAGCGACTGTTCTTCTAGCCCGGTCTTTGCCCATGAACGTTCTCGCCCTCACGATTCTTATTTCTTCCTGTCTAGCAGGAGTGTTCATTGCTTGTTTCGCGGCGGAGATCCGCCGCGCCCGCCGCTCCAGCCCCGAGCGCGACTCCCTTCTGCCGCTTGATCCCGAAGCTCCCCGGACCGGGAAAACCCCTCTCTAATCGCATCTGCCCATGACCACCTCCATCACCTACGACGACAAGTCCGTCCGCCGCTTCATGATCGCCTCCCTCGTCTGGGGCATTATCGGAATGCTCGTCGGCGTCATTGCCGCCACCCAGCTCTCGTGGTGGCAGATGAACGGGAAATTTCTCGAAATGATCAGCTTCGGCGCCATCAAGGCGGAAGGGATTTCGTTCCTCACCTTCGGCCGGCTCCGTCCGCTTCACACGAACGCCGTCATCTTCGCCTTCGTCGGCAACATGATGTTCGCCGGGATTTACTATTCCACCCAGCGGCTTTGCAAGGTGAGGACCGCCTCGGACCTGCTCTCCAAAATCCATTTCTGGGGCTGGCAATCCATCATCGTCGCCGCCGCCATCACCTTGCTGATGGGCTTCACCCGCGGCAAGGAATACGCCGAGCTCATCTGGCCCATCAACATCGCGGTCGTCCTGATCTGGGTCGTTTTCGCCATCAACTTCTTCTGGACGCTGGCGAAACGCAACGAGCCCAGCCTCTACGTCGCCCTCTGGTTCTACATCGCCACCATCATCACGGTCGCGATGCTCTACATCGTCAACCACCTCTCGTTGCCTACCTCGCTCACCCATTCCTATCCGATCTTCGGCGGCCTCCAGGACGGACTCGTGCAGTGGTGGTACGGCCACAACGCCGTCGCCTTCTTCCTCACCACGCCGATCCTCGGCATCATGTATTACTTCCTGCCGAAGGCCGCGAACCGCCCGGTTTACTCCTACCGGCTGTCCATCATCCACTTCTGGTCGCTCGTTTTCATCTACATCTGGGCCGGTCCCCACCACCTTCTCAACACGTCCCTGCCCAAGTGGCTGCAACTGCTCGGCACGCTATTCTCCCTGATGTTATGGGCGCCTTCATGGGGCGGCATGCTCAACGGGCTGCTCACCCTCCGCGGTGCCTGGGACAAGCTGCGCACCGATCCGGTCATCAAGTTTTTCGCCGCAGGCATCACCTTCTACGGCATGGCCACCTTCGAGGGCCCGCTGCTCTCGATCCGCGCCGTCAACGCGCTTTCCCACTACACCGACTGGGGCATCGGCCACGTCCACTCCGCCGCGCTCGGCTGGAACGGCTTCATGGCCGCCGGCATGTTCTACTGGCTGGCCCCGCGCCTCTGGAAAACGGAACTCTGGTCCAAGGCCCTCGCCAACATGCACTTCTGGATCGGCACCGTCGGCATCCTCATCTATGTCGCCGCCATGTGGGCCGCCGGCATCATGCAGGGACTCATGCTCGGCCAGGTGGACGCGGGTGGCACCACCCTGAAATACGAGTTCATGGAAACTCTCGAAAGCATCCAGATTTTCTACATCCTCCGCTCCTTTGGCGGCACTCTCTATCTGGTCGGCTTCCTGCTCTGCGCCTATAACATCTGGAAAACCGCCCGTTCCGGAAAAGCCCATGACGAGACGGTCCAGGTCGCGATTCTCGAGCGCCCGAAGAAGGACAACATGTCGTGGGGCGAGGCGCTGTTCAACGATCCGCTCGCCTACATTTTCCTTGGCATGGCCTTCGTAATCCTCTGGTTTTTCCTCCCACCCCACGCGGACAAGGCGGCGCTTGCTGTCGCCATCCTGCTCGGGATCAAGGCCTTTTATGCGTTCAAGGCCTCCAAGGAAAAGTGGACGAACTGGCACGAGCGCATCGTCGAGAACTACCTGCCGTTCTCGCTGCTCGTCTTCATCGCCGTGGCCATCGGCGGCTCGGTGCAGATCATCCCCTCGCTCATCGTCAACCGGGAGAAAAACATCGAAGGCCGCCTCCAAGAACTTTACACCCCGCTCGAACTCGTCGGCCGCGATTTGTATGTCTCCGAGGGTTGCTACAACTGCCACTCACAGATGATCCGCACGCTCGTTCCCGACGTCATGCGCTACGGCCGCTCCGGAAAGGCGGATGACTACTCCCATCTCGGCGAGTCGCTCTTCGACCATCCCTATCAGTGGGGTTCCAAGCGCACCGGCCCCGACCTCGCCCGCGAAGGCGGCGACATCGCAAAATATCCCGACGGCAGCTCCTACAAATACATGCGCTCCGGCAAGCGCGGCAACGACTGGCACTTCAACCATTTCCTCAATCCCCGCCAGACCTCGCCCGGCTCGAACATGCCTCCCTATCCGTGGCTGTTTGAAAAGACCGCCGACGTGAAATCCCTGCCCGCGAAAATCGCCGCCCAATCCCGCCTCGGCGTCCCGTGGCCCGCCATGAGTCAGCATGAAATCCGCGACCTCGCCGAAAGCCAGTCCCAGGAAATCGCCGCCTCGCTCGTCGCCGCCAAGGTCTATCTGCCCGACAAGCCCGAGCTCCAGGGCGACGCCCTGCGCAACCACCTCGCCAAGACCGAGGTCGTCGCGCTCATCGCCTACATGCAGAAACTCGGCACCTACCGCGAAGTCGTCAAGGACCAGCCCGCCAAGCCGTCGAACCTGAATCCGGACAGCCACCGGAAAAACCCCTGATCGATCATCGCCATGTTCCAACGCATCCTCGTCGAAGAGTGGGCCACCTACGTGCCGATCATTTCCTTCGTCCTCATCGCCGGCGTATTCACCGTGGTGACGATCCGCGCGCTGAGAATCGAGAAGGGCGAGCGCAAACGCCTCGCCTCGCTGCCACTTGAAGAGAACTCTGAACATCCAAAATCCCTATGAGTCAGGAACCCAAACGCGGCCACTTCGCCAAAGAAAAAGGCGAGATCATCCTTCGTGAACACGAATACGACGGCATCCAGGAATACGACCAGAAACTGCCGAACTGGTGGCTCTTCACCTTTTACGGTGCCGTCGTATTCTTCGTCGTTTACTGGGTGGCTTACTATCACACCGACTTCATGAAGAACGACCAACAGATCATCCGCGAGAAAATCGCCGCCATCCAGGCGGCGAAAATGGTCGAACTTGAAAAAACCCTCTCCACCCTCGACGACTCGAAACTCGTTCACCAGTGGGCCACCGACGCCGCACTCGTCAGCGCTGGCGAAGCGACCTACCTCACCAACTGCTCCGCCTGCCACGCCGCCGACTTCAGTGCCACCATGGCCGTCGGTGCTAACAAGATTCCGCTTCCGGGCCTCGCGCTCAACGACCGCCAGTGGAAATTCGGCGGCAAGCCGATGCAGATCTTCAAGCTCATCAACGAAGGTTCGCCGCCGGAAAGCACCGGCCACAACGGCGCGAAGATGCAAGCCTGGGGCCAGACGCTCAATCCCAAGCAGATCGCCGAAGTCACCGCCTATCTGATCGCGAAGCTCCCCGAGGACTTCAAGGACATCCCCGCCAACTGATCGTTCGTAATGCTAGCGGATTTCCACCGTGGTGCCGGGGCGGATGAGCGTGGGGAGGCGGATGGCGTCCCAATTGGCGAGGCGGATGCAGCCGGAGCTGCGGGCGCGGCCGATGGTCTCCGGATCGGAGGTGCCGTGGAGGCCGATGCCGGGCTTGCTGAGGCCGCACCAGAAGATGCCGACCGGGCTGTTGGGGCCGGGCGGGATGTTGAGCGCCTCGGAGTCGGCGCTGCGTTTTCCGGTATCGAGGAGTTTCTGGTCATAGCGCCAGTGCGGGAGTTCGACGGAATTCCTGACTTCCCAGGTGCCGAATTTGATGAACTGGGGTTTTCCCGGAGTGATGGGAAACGAGGCGATGAGGCCGCGGTTAGGGCGGGTGGCCGTGGAGATGGTGGTGGCGCCGGGCTCGGCGACGACGAGGGCGGCGGGCGCCGCTTCGAAGACGCGAACCTGGTTGATCTTGGTGTCCACGACGGCGTGGCGCTGGCTCATGGTTTCGTCGGTTTTGTAGCCGGTCCCGGTTAGGCTTTCGATGATGAAGGGGCGCACGTTCGGCACGATGATGGTGTCGCGTGGCTTGAGGTTGTTGATTTTTGAACTGCCGTTGAGGTCGTTGAGGTAGGGGATGTCGGTGTGGTAGCGCTCGGCCATGAACTCGGCGTGGCTGCGGTAGCTCATGCGTTTGCGGGTGGCTTGCAGGGCTTTCTTCGTCGGCAGGGACGTGTCAACCCAGGCGGTCGAGATGTCGGGGACGATGGCGATGGCGAGCGGGTTCGGGACGGCTTTGCGGGCGGCGGTGTTGACGGCGACCCAGTCGGAAATTGGATAGCCGTTGACCTCGTTCCAGGATTGCACGGCGAGTTCGGTGAATTGACCGGGTCTGCCGTCGATCACGCCGGGGCCGAATTTCCCCTCATCGAGGAAAATCTGGAGGCGCACGGCATCGTCGCCGATGGGTTTCAGCTCCAGCGGCGAGGGAGTGGAAACGGTTTCGATGGGGGTAGCCTGCGCGATCGGATGCGCGGGTCTAACGAGGACGGGTGCCGCGGCGGGCACCACCGGATCGGCCGTGGGGGGCGGTTGGGAATTCAGGTCGTCGTCGCCGCCGAGCGGCAGGGCGCGGAGGACCGGGCGCGCGGTCGGTGGGGTTTGTTGGGCTGGAACGAGCGTGGTGAGCGCGATGAAGGTCGGAAGAACGAAGCGGAACATGGAACAAAATTTGATGGAAATTAGGCGGGAATGGCGGCGAAGGATTCAAGTCGCCCGGCAATGGCGGCGGGCACGACGGCGCTGACGAGGATGTCGTCGCCCTCGTAGTCAGTGGAGAGGACTTTGGCCTCGCGGTGAAGCAGGCTGACGAGGTCGGCGCGTTTTTGGGGAATGCGGTATTCCTGGTGGCGGACGCGGTCGGCGAGGACTTGGCTGCAAATTTTGAGAAGTTCCTCCAAACCGAGTCCGGTGACGGCGGAGGCGTGGAGGGCTCCGGGGTATTTCTTGTCCAGCGCGATGAGTTCGAAGGGATCGGTGACGCGGTCGATCTTGTTGAGAACTGTGATGGTGGGCTTGTCTCCGGCACCGAGCTCTGCGAGGACTTCGAGCGTGGTGTCGTGGAGCCGGTCGATTTCCGGCGAGGTGGCGTCCAGAACGTGGATGAGGAAATCCGCGAGGGCGGCTTCTTCGAGCGTGGCCTTGAACGCCTCGATGAGACGGTGGGGAAGATTCCTAACGAAGCCGACGGTGTCGGTGATGAGGAGCGGTTGGCCGTCCGGCAGCTCGATGCGGCGGGTGGTGGTGTCGAGGGTGGCGAAGAGCATGTCCTTGGCCATCACGTCGGCACCGCTGAGGATGTTGAGCAGGGTGGATTTCCCGGCGTTGGTGTAGCCGACGATGGCGGCGTGGGGCGTTTCGAATTTCTCGCGCTCCTTGCGCTGGGTCTTGCGCTGCTTGCGGACGACTTCGATTTCGCGCTTGGCGCGGTCGATGACCTGATAGGCGAGGCGGCGGTCCACCTCGATCTGTTTTTCGCCCATGCCGCGGGACGCGCCGCCGCCCGCGCCGCCACCGGAGCCGGCGGATTCGCGGTCGAGGTGGCCCCACATCCGGGCGAGGCGGGGGAGCGCGTATTGCATGCGGGCGAGCTCGACCTGAAGGCGGGCTTCTTTGGTTTGCGCGCGCTTGGCGAAAATATCGAGGATGACCTCCTCGCGGTCGATCACGCAGAGGTCGGCGAGTTTTTCCCACTCGCGCTGTTGGGAGGGCGCGAGGCCGTTGTCGATGACGATGACGTCGCACTCGTGGGCGCGGGCGAGCTCGACCATTTCGGCGGCTTTGCCGGTGCCGCAGAGGAATTTCTTGTGCTTCTCGCGGCTGCGGCAGAGCACCGACTCGACGACTTCCACGCCGAGGGTTTTGACGAGTTCGCCGAGCTCCTCGAGCAGGGATTCCGCCTCGGTGGCCTCGTTGGTCTCGAAATAGAAGCGCACCAGCAAGGCGCGCTCGATCATGTCCGGCTTTTCTCTGACTTCAAACATCCGCAGGACAGGTAGCACCGATGCCACCTTTCGGCCATGCGAAATTTCTAGCGGATTCCTCCTTTCAGCGGGTTTCCTCGTTCAGCCAGCGCTCATGGCCCCACAGCCCCCAGACGATTCCGGCGAGGCCGAAGGTGAGCAGCAGCGGAGGCAGCGCGTAAGTCAGGCTGATCCCGGCCGGACCGATGGTGGCGAGGACGTCGTTATTGAGGAAATGCGGCGACAGCAGGAGATACAGCCGCGCGACCAGCAGGGAAATCGCCCCGAACGCCATCATCGTGCCGCCCCAGGATTGGTAGCGGCGGGCGAGTCTGACGGTGGCGAGGCCGAGCAGGCCCAGGCCAATGATGCCGAATGCATCGAGCAACAGGCCGTTTTCAAAGACGATTTCAAGCAACAGATTCATGCGGGAAGAGGGCGGGGGAGGTGGTTGTCCGGCGTGGGGAAGGAGCGGCGAAAACCTTGGCGTGCATGGCCAGGCCGAGTCCGAAAAGCAGCCAGCCGCTGTTCATCGCGACCAATTTCACGGAATGCCAGGCGACGGCGGTGGCGGCGCTGCCGTGGTAACGGCCCGCCGGCGAGAAGCGCTCGATGATTCCCGCGTCGTAGAGCGGCAGCATCACGGCGTAGCCGAAACCGAGCAAGAGCGCTCCGGCCGCGATCAACAGGGCGGTCCAGCCTTCCGTGTACTTGCACAGCCGCCACGCGATGATCATCAGGAAAATCCCCATCACGATCATGAAAACCGGGCGAACCGCTTCGATCGATCCCAGTGGCAGGCAGTTCCCGTAATTCATTTCCAGATACACAAACTATTCATAAGTCGTTGATCAATAGCAATGAACGAAGGATAAATTGGATATGGACCCTTCTAAGAAGCTATGAATCTTTGATAGTCTTGTCGATCTTGAAACTTTGCTTTTCTAAGAAACTCGGCCGGAAATCACCACCAATACTCGGTTTCATCAGTATCCGGCGGGTTATGAAAAATCCTTGAAAGCAAGGCGTCTGTTAGCTTTTCCGAGGTGAAATGGTCATTTCGGCCTGCCGAAAATATTTTTACCGGAGATAGCAGGAATTTGCTTTTGGGGTGAAACCACGGAGGCAGTTGCCAGCATGACGGCGAGGGCGGTGTGGAGTGGAGGACGCATTGATTTCCTGATTGATGATGAAAGAACCGATTTCATGGGTCTAAATCGCGACTCGCCAGTGTCCGATGAATGGGAATCGAAACTTCCCGCAGCCTGCCCCATTTTTCCGGCCAAACAAGAATTGCGCACCTGTATTTTGCGTCAATTCACGGGTTGGAAAACCATATTAAGAAGCATTTATCCAAGATATTGCGTCGAAATCCGAAATCACGAAGATGCGATCAAGTGATTGACGAAATGGCGCGTGGCCTTGTGGCCGCGGCGCGTTCGAAGACTCCGGGGTTCCCTGCGGAAACGGTGTTAGTCGGCGGCAACCCGCACGAATCGTTTCGGCTCCGTGAGCGGCGCTCCGCTCAGTGTGACCACCACGGTTTGATTGCCATTGCCGTCGGTTGGACCCGCGGCTTGGTTGTTGGTGGCATCCACATCCTCCGTCCAGCTACCGGCGGCAAGGGTGGTGGAAGTCAGGATTCTGTAGGTCAGGCCGCTCGCGGCAAGCCGTTGATTGCTGAACTGGCCGGTGGTTTTGTTCAAGGGCATGAGAACCGGATTGACCGACGAACCCGAGATGGGACTGAGACCGAAGGCGAACTCCTGTTGGTTGGTGAGTCCGTCGTTGTCGGGATCCAGGGATCGGGAGGAGTCGGGATGTGTGGTGCTGCCCCAGTAACTCATCTGAAAGGCTTCATAGCCGGTGTGGCGCTGAAGCGGACATTGTCGAAATCGAGCACGGTCGAAACTCCTCCGACTTTGGCGATGCGGAGCGCGAGCGATTGATTCGGAGTGACGGAGGCTCCGGTCACGTAGCTGAGGGTGGCGTCGTTGAAACTGCCGGAGGCATCGCCGCCATGGAGTGCGTCAAGAGCGGATTTATCATAGGTCGCAGTGGCAACGACGATTCCGTCTGCCAGAATGTCGAGACGCGAGTTGCCGAAAGTGCTTGCGATATCTCTCACGCCAAGGGCGACGGTCAGGGTGTAGCGGGTGTTGGGCTCGAGTGTCGCACGGGTCGTGTGCAGGAAGCAATTGTTTGCGATGCCACCATCAAGGACCGCAACATGGCACCCGTCCATATGGGGCAGCACGCCTCCGTTGATGGTGTCAATCGCGGCGGCATAGGTGCCAGTGGTGGGATTGTGGAAGCCGTTGTTTCCGGCGGCGGCGTTGAGTCCGTCCGCAGTGAGGATGCGCCAGCCGAGCACCGATGGTGAATCGAGGTTTGATAGATCAACGACATGGCTGGCACCATCCGCGAGCGCGGTGAGACCGGTGGTGGCGGGGTCGCGGTTGTCTTCGAAGTCGCCATTGCGCGGAGTCGCGGTGGTGGTCCCGCGCAGAATGTCACGCCATTGCGTGGCGTGATCCAACAATCCGGCGGCATTGAAGTGGACCGAGTCGCTCAACTTGCCGCCTGCGGCATCCTCCAGATGGAAGGCGTCGGTAGTCGGACCGATGAACACATTCGCATCGCCAAACACAGCCAGGCGCTGGCCGGCGCAAACCGGTTCTTCCTGGGTCAGATTCGAGCCGGGGTGAAATGAGGCCTCGGCCAGATACCACGGCACCGTCCAGCCTGCATCCGTCCGGCTTTGTGTGATCATCGAGTTCAGCCGTGCGGCGTGGGTGATGGCGGTGACGCTGGCAAGGGAGTCGGATTCCCCCTGATGCCACAACACGGCGCGGCAGCCGGACGCACCTAACGATTGAAGCGCGGGCTTGAGCAGGTTGTCATAATTCGCGGTGCCCGGAACCCACTGGCTGACCTCAGTGCCACCCACGCCCACGCAGATGAAGCCGATGGGAATGTCATCCGCTGCGGCGAGTTGGTCGCCGAGTCGCGACCAGACCGAACCTCCGGCGCCTCCCGCCAGAGGCTGCGGATCGTATCCTTGACGCCAGGAAGCCGCGCTGACGGAGGTGCGGGTGGACACGCGGTCATCGGCGGGCGTGTGAGCCGGTCCGCCGAAATTGGCGGAATTCGATTGCCCGGCGGTGAGATAGATGTCGCCGACGCCGACTTTTGCCAGCGTGGCCACAGGACCTGGCGATCCTGCGGTGATGGCACGGACCTCCAACTGATACCAACCTCCGGCGGCGACATCCGATAGGGGGCCGGTGAAACTTCCGCCGCCGGGACTGGTTTGAATGGTCTGCCAATCGGTGCTGGTGCCGGAATTTCCGGCTCCACCCATCACCACCGCCCGCGCATCGATGCGCTCCGGCGCACCGGTGTATGTGCCTGAGATGCCGAGGTTGCCGGTATTTCCGGAAGATCGCTGGACGATGTGGCGGGAGGTCGGGCCGCTGATCGTCACGATGGATGCAGCCAGCGCATCGACCGTGAAGGGCGCGCTGTCCGCCGCCGTCAAGGTGTCGCCGCTGGTCCGCGTTGCGGTCAGCACCACACCGGCTTCAGCCTGATTGTAGGTGACTCCGCTGATCGTGACCGAATGGGTGCCTGCGGCGATGGTGCCGTTCAGCGTTCCGGCCAGGGAGCCGGTGCCGGTCTGGAGGCTGAGGCTCACCGCCGTGTCCGCCGTCACATTCCCCGGCGTGCCGCCCGCGTCCTGCGCCTGCACGGATACACCGAAGGCCGCGCCCGCGGTGGGATTGAGTCCGCCGTTGGCCGCGGTCACCGCCAGTTTCGTTGGAGTGACCGGAGTCCCTGTGGTGGGTATTCCGAAAACATCGATTTCGCGGATGAGGGTGCCTTCAGTCGTGTCGCTGTCAGGCGTAACCCCGTTGACCCCGATTGGATCGGTGAAGGTGAAGCGGATGCTGTCCACCCCGGTGGCGAGCACTCCGCCCGTGTCGCTGACGGTGACAAAGGTCTCATAAGCGGTGGGGCTGTTGGTGTCGTTGAAGGGTTTGTAGGAAACCGTGGCCAGAGAGGTGTAGGATGCCGATCCGACGGTGCTGACCTCGATGGTGTAGGTCTGGTTGGCCTGGGCCGCCGAGACGGTCGCCCAACCCATGAAGGATTTGATCGAGGTGAGGTCGTAACCCAGAACATTCACCGTGACGTTCAGATTGTAGGTGGCCGTAGCCGGGAAAGCCCCGGTTGCCACCGCGAAAAACGTGTTGTCGGCATTGGTGTTCGAGTAGTTGCCATCGTTGATGCCGGTGCCCGGAAATACGTCATAGGAGGTCGCTGAAACCGTGGCCGACGAAAGCGTGGACTGGCCGGCATTGATCAAGTCCGTGCTGCTGGTCTGCCCGGTGTAGTCCAGAACGGTGGAGCTGGATGAATTGGCAAACGTCACCGCCGCATCGGCGGAGGACAGCCAAACGAGGTGCATGATGGCGAGCGCCCAAGGAGTGTGTTTTTGGTTCTTCATCGTGGTATGGTGGTGTAACTAGTGGTGCGGCGGTGGTGGCACAAGAACTTTGAACTGTCCACCGCCATCGACCGCTCAGCAAAACCGGATGGACCAACTTGTGGATTGTCTTCAATGGCGGATTGCCGCGCGATTGGATGCTCACGGATTCGTTCGATCTCAAAGGCAACATCGCGGTGATCGATCACTATGAATTGTTTCTCGCCCAGTTCGAACACTTGCTTGCCAGCGTACACCAATCACCCGCGGAAAACACCGCCGGCCTGTCATGCCAGTTGATGGGCCTGCTTTCCCACATGCTGCGCACGTCTTGCGGCGGACAAGTCCATCACTTCCACAAGGACGAACTGTTGTCCAGGGCCTTGGCCTTGATCTGGGGCGGCGTGTTGGAATCCATGACGGTGCCAGCCGTGGCGGGGCATTTGGATTGCGGCAGGCGGTCTCTCGAGAGACGTTTCAAGAAAGGCACCGGACGCAGCGTGCTCGATGAAATTCAAGCCTGCCGGATCGACCGCGCCCGGCACCTGATCGTGGATACCCATATCCCGCTCAAGGAATGCGCGACCCGCGCCGGATTCAATACCTGCGAGCACATGCGGCAGGTGTTTCGCAAGCAATTCGGCATGTCACCCGAAGCGCTCCGCAAGGAACGCGGCGATGCCGGGCCAAATCCGCGGCTGGAAAATGGATGCCGATGACGGAGGCCGCGCTCACGGCTACGGGGTGATGAACCAGCCCACGATGCCGCTGTTCATCTCGCTGATCCTGGCCAAGAAGTGCGGTGTCGATTCGCCTCGCATTTCCCAAGCCATCGAGCGGACTACCAACCACTACATCAAGAATTACCTCAACAAGGGTGCCCTGCCTTACGGCAACCACGGCCCAGCCTACAAGGGCTACAACAACGGCAGCAGCGCCTCTTTGGCCGTGGCCCTCGCCGCAGATCTTCGATGAGGTCGCCGCGATCCTGCGTGACACGAACGCCGACCTCGACGTCCGCGTGGCAGCCGCCGGCGTGCTCGGCGGCGTGGCCTGGGCCCGCCATGTCGAACCGGAGGAAAACTTCGGCAAAGCGGATTTCGATGAAGGCGGTATCAGGGGGTTATTTGGAACCCTTGGCACCCGCTGGCGCACTTTTCTCGATAAGCTCAATGGCTTTGGCCGCAAATCGCGCGCCAAGATCAGGATACTTGTCCCCCGGGTAGTGGACATCATCGTTGGGCCCATTGAGGTCGTCAGTGTCGATCCAGTCGCCATCGGCAGCGTCTTCCGCAAGCTTAACCTGCGCGGCTCTTACTCTCTCCCATTGCTCTGCCAATTCCCCCTTGAGCCCTGCATCACTAATGCGGCCAATCACGAAACCGATATCTTTACGACCTAAATCCGCCTTCATTCGCCCCAGCAACCTTAGAAAGCTTTCCCCGTATACTTCTCCAAGAGCCCGGCCCGCGTCCGACTCGCCCTGCATCCAGATGAACGTGACCGTGTCATGCGTCTTGCCCTCGGCCGCCTCGCCGGCCGCCTGAATCAATTCCCCGTAGAGCGTACCATGCTGGTTCAAGTGTTTCTCCTCCGGTGCAGTCTCTTTACCCGGAAAGCGATAGTTGTCGGGAAACTTGTAGTCCTTGTCCCAGAATCGGAGACCCCGCCCGGACTGGCATTGATAGACCACGGTGACGTTCTCCTTGCCGTAGCGCTCTTCCATGACACGGACAAAGCCGTCCTTGAGTGGGGCCGTCATATTCGACTGGCCGGAGAGTATGAACAGGCGCTTCGCCGGTTCGGCAGCTTCTGCCGCTGCGACCATCAGCACCATCGTGATAATCGCATTAACTCGCATTTTCATTCGACTGCTGCTAGGAAATTGCTTTTCACGGATGGTGCGCATGAGGACAGGTCAGAGGTCGGGATTTGGGCTTCAATGGTGTGCCAACGGATCGTACAGGTTTTCCCACCCTTGCAAGGAAAATCTGCATGAAAAGAATGTTTGCGGGTTTCGGTGGAGGGGATAACTTGCCGCCGAACGACTCAGGATACCCTGTATCAAACACGATTTTCCCGCATGTTATCCCGCCTTCCCGTCCCCAACCAACCAACAACCCCGTTTTCTCCCCGCTGGGTGAAAAAGCAAATTCATGGCATTGAACCGGCGATGAATTTCACCAACGATGAGCGGAGATTCATCACATGAACATTCACATCATCGTCACCGGCGGCACCTTTGATAAGGAATACAACGAGCTGAATGGTGAATTGTATTTTAAGAACACGCATGTGCCAGAGATGCTGAGTCTGGGTCGCAGCGGCCTGAAGACGGAGATCCAGACCCTGATGATGGTCGATAGCTTGCAGATGACTCCTGATGACCGTGCGCGCATTGTCGAATGCTGCCGGACGGCCGCGGCAGATCGAATCGTGGTTACACACGGAACCGATACCATGACTGATACCGCTGCCGCCCTTGGACGCAGTGGGTTGGATAAGACCATCGTCCTGACGGGAGCCATGGTCCCCTACAAATTCGGCAGCTCGGACGGGCTCTTCAATCTGGGTGCCGCACTCGCGTTCGTGCAGTCTCTAGCGTCAGGTGTCTACGTTGCCATGAACGGCCACGTGTTCCCGTGGGACAACGTTCAGAAAAACAAGGCCGCTGGTATGTTCGAGCCTTTACATCCCATAGTCGATTAAATGGACCAGCAGCATGAGATCAACTTGTCGAAAGAGCAGTGGCAGACACGACAGACGTTGATTGCCCGGGCGCGCGATCCCAACGACAGCCAAGCTTGGGACGAATTCGCCGGTTATTATGCGGGCTTTATCCGCATGGTGCTGATGCAGCTGCACACGCCACTGGATGACCTCGAAGATCT
>NZ_JBIKBQ010000047.1:0-27184 GCF_058122085.1 Luteolibacter sp.
AGGACGACCACATTGGCCCGGGCTGGTGATGTTTTGTTCATACACCCTACCGAGTGGCAGGGATTTCAACTCAACACCAGCCCGCTTTTCCGCTCCGGGTTAAGTCTTCCTGTGGGACGGCTGTGAAGTCGGTCATATTCGCGGGGAGGATTTCTCAGAGGCCATTTCTTGGAGAACGTCCATGTGGAGGCATCCCCACCATTAACACCCCAAGACTGACCCTATGAGCAAAACGAAAACGAAGCCGGAAACCGCGCCCCAAGAGAAAGCTGGTGGGGATTGTCCTCGCACGCCTTGTTCGGCATCTTCATTCACGGTGATGAAGGTCATCTCCAGCCACCCTGAATGGGACGAGGATGATGGGGATTCTGAATACGAAGTCGCCCACTTCGACAACAAAGCGGACGCTGACGAAGCGGCGAAATCCTTGGGTGATGATAACGGGGACGCCACTCACCGAGCTTACCGTCATTATGTGCGTCCATCTCTGACGAACGTCACAGAGCACACGACCCCACGGAACGAAGACTAACGACTATGCCTGCCAAGAAATCAAAACCGAAGCCGAAAACCGTCACCAACAAGAGAGCTAGTGGGGGTCGATGTGCCTCGGCTTGTTCTCCGTCTTATTACACGTTCCGCAACCGGGATGGGCAGACCTTCCAGCTACGCGGCGACCTGACGATGGAGGATCTTGTGAGGATGGGCTACGGCGACATCCGCCTGGTGCAACCGGAAACTCCACTCAAGCCGCACGAATGGCGATGCGATCCGCCGAAACATCCAATGTCCTTCACGGTGCTGCATGAGGTGGATGGCGGATGGCGATGCTGGGCGGTATTCAAAACGCGAGCGGGCGCGGAAAGATGCGCGGCCAAAGTCACCACGCGCCGGACGAAGATTCTTCCGGAGAACGTAAAAGAGCACGCACCCCTATCAGCGGGGGCGCATGTCGATCACGGGGGAATGGTTGGAATTACGGATGAGCATGTAAACAGGGCGGCTGATAGGGGTTGCTGTGTCTCGGCTTGTTGTGCTTCTTAGAGTTTACTGGGTGGGATCGGGAACTTTGGGGAGTGTAAAGAAACGAATCAAAGCTCCGACAAGCACAATGATGGCGACCACAGAGATTATCAATCCAGATGCGGTGTAAACTAGGACTTCTCCAATATGGCCAGACAGTGCCGATGGATCACCGATGCCGCTGCTCCCAAGCTCTCCAAATGCCTTCCTCATTCCAAATACTGTGCCTACCAAACCAATCATTGGAGGGATAATCACGCCCGCAACCGATATCCAGATAGTCCGAATCCAAAATCTCCGACGGAGTCTCATCTGATTGAAATTCCCGGAGATGTCCGATGAAACTTGAGGTGGAATGTAGGGCTCGTTCATTTTTGCACAACAGTGTAATTCGTAGCACCCCGGGGAGTGATATCCGGGAGAAGCTCTTTGGGAGATTTGCTGGAATCCTTTGATAAACAAGGATTCTTTTTGGGGCGGGTGCGTATATCGGTCGGGTCGGGCGGGGCGGTTTCCGGAGGAGCTGCCAATGCTGATATCACGTGGAAGAAGACGACGGATCGAGCGTTCCAGGTGGCCCGGAGGGGGCGGGATTTCTGGTGTTGCTGGAATGGTTCGAGAATTTCCGGCTGTGCCACGAGCTGCCTGCCGGTCGCGATGCGGCCAAAGCATTCTGGAAGTCGGAAGTGATCCGGGTAGATCGCGAGAGGGAGAAGTGGCAATTGGCCCAATGGGCGGACGCGATTCAGTGGTATTTGAACTGGTTGAGCGCGTGTTCCGAGACGGGGGCGGATCATCGGAGCCTCGCGGAACGGGTGCGGTTGGCGGTGTATTCGTCGGGTGCGCGGCGGGGTTTGTTGAAGCGGACCAAGCAGTGCTACGGCGCATGGGCGGCGCGATATGCGAGGTTCGCAGGGTCGGAGCAGGCGGTTTTCGGGGTGAAACTGCGGGATACGGGGACTCGGGTCCCGGTGGTGTTGTCGAAGCCGGAGACGCATCGGTTGCTCGAGAAGCTGCGAGAACGGGATCAGAGGGGGATGCACTACGAGTTGGCGGGGCGGTTGCAATATGGGGCGGGGTTGCGGCTTTCCGAATTGATACGGCTGCGCGTGCAGGATGTGGATGTGGGCCGCGGGACGGTGACGGTGCGCCTTGGCAAGGGTGACAAGGATCGAGTGACCGTGCTGCCGAAAAGCCTGCGGGAGGAGGTGGCCAGGCAGATCGAGCGGGCGCGAATGGCCTGGGCGTGGTGAGCCCGCTGGACCAGATGGCGGTGGCGGCTGGCTGAGCCCTTGGATCGACAAGGCGCAAGGGCCGCGGAGCCGGGACGACGGTTGGCTTTCGGGCGGGAAGGGCCGGGCCGGGGCGGTGTCGGAGTTCCGGGGTTTGCGGGGTTTGCGGGGAGTTTGGAGGAATGAGCCTGCGGCGGCAGAAGGTCAAGGGGGCGGCCCGGGCCGGAGCCGCCCTACTGGCAGGGACTGGGTTTCCGAGCGCTTGAACGCGGATGCGAGGAGCTTGAACGACGATGCGAAGAGCTTGAACGTCGATGCGAGGAGCTTGAACATCGACGCGAAGAGCTTGAACGTCGATGCGAAGAGCTTGAACGACGATGCGAAGAGCTTGAACGTCGATGCGAAGAGCTTGAACGTCGATGCGAAGAGCTTGAACGTCGATGCGAAGAGCTTGAACGACGATGCGAGGAGCCTGAACGTCGACGCGAGGAGCTTGAACGTCGATGCGAGGAGCTTGAACGCCGTCGGGTGGGAGGAGCCGAGGAGGGTGATGAAAAGGCTCTGAAGCGCGTCGGAATCATCGCCATTCTTGACTACAGCATCATGCCGGGAGGTCTCGGCACCTTTGAAACGGCGTCGGTGATGTCGCTGAAAAGCATCGGCCTGCCACTGCCGGTTGGCTTGTCCGCCACCTTGCTGTTCCGCGGACTCAGTTTCTGGCTGCCGATGATTCCGGGGCTGTTCTGCTCGCGCCACCTGCTCGTCAAAAAACACTAAGCCGGAAAAACCGCCAAAAATTGCTGGATTCCCCCGCCCTTTCGCCTCTCAGTCTCTGCCAGCAATGTTTGTCATTTCACTCGCCGCCCTGAAACGCAACACCCGGATTCTGCGCGAAGTGAAAGAAGCCGCCGGCTGCCATCTGGTGCTCGCGCTCAAAGGGTTTTCCTGCTGGAAGGCATTCCCGTATTTCCGCGACGATCTCGACGGCTGCTGCGCTTCCGGCCTGTGGGAAGCCTGGCTCGCGCGGGATTATTTCCAAAAACACATCGTCACCTACTCCCCGGCCTACGACGAGGCGGACGTCGCCGAGCTTTGCGGCTTCACCGACCACCTCGATTTCAACTCGCTCTCGCAGTGGTTCCGCTTCCGCGAAAGGGTCATGGCACACCCCCGCTTCAAGAGCGGCGAGCTGCTTTGCGGACTCCGCATCAACCCGCAATGCTCGACCGGTGAAACCCCGCTCTACGACCCCTGCGTCGCCGGATCGCGCCTCGGCATCACCGCGGAACAACTCGCGGGCGCCGACCTCACCGGGCTCTCCGGCCTCCACTTCCACACGCTCTGCGAGCAAAACTCGGACGACCTCGAAAAAACCCTCGCCGCCGTCGATGATAAATTCGGTTACCTGTTAAATTCCCCACAGTTCACCTATCTGAACATGGGCGGCGGCCACTGGATCACCAAGCCCTTCTACGACCGCGAGCGGCTCGTCCGCCTCGTCCGGGAAGCCCGGCAGAAATACAACGTCGATGTCTGGCTGGAGCCTGGCGAGGCCGTCGCCATCCACACCGGAGTGCTGCGCGCCACCGTGATGGACGTCTTCGAATCCGCCGGCCACCGCCTCGCCATCCTCAGCATTTCCGCCACCGGCCACATGCCCGACGTGATGGAAATGCCTTATCGTCCGGATGTTTTCCTGGTCGATTCCGCCCCATCAGATGCCAAGCCCGCCGTCGTCTTCGAAGGTGAAAACTATCACCCCGCCGGCGATCCATCTTCCAACTCAACATCCAAAATCCAAAATCCAAAATCATACACCTACCGCCTCGGCGGCCCCACCTGTCTGGCGGGCGACGTCATGGGCGACTTCTCATTCAACCGCGAACTCAAGCTCGGCGACACACTGGTTTTCGACGACATGGCGCACTACACGATGGTCAAGACGACGACCTTCAACGGCGTCAAACACCCGGCCATCGCGCTTCAGCATGAGGACGGGAAAATCGAAGTCGTGCGCGAATTCACCTACGCCGACTTCCGCGACCGGCTTTCCTAACCCACCGATGATGAAAACCGCGATCACGCTTTCCCAAGTCCCGGAAGCCCTCCAAGGCCCCTTCGTCCTGCGCACCCCGCTGCCGGAGGCATTTGCCACCGCCGCCGCGATCGGCTTCGACGCGGTGGAGCTTTTCCTCCCCGGCCCGGATTTCATTTCGGTGGACGAGGTGAAATCGCTGGCAGCCGCGCACGGACTCGCCATCGCCGCCGTCGGCACCGGCGCCGGGATGCTCCGCCACGGACTATCCATCACGGACGCAGACGAAGCTCAACGCGATGCGGCTTTGAATTTCGTGCTGGCGATGATCGACTTCGGCGGCGCGCTCGGAGCCCCGGCGATCCTCGGCTCGATGCAGGGACGAGGCACCCTCGATCTTCTCGCCTCCGGCCTCCGCCGCTGTGGCGAACGCGCCGCGATCCACGGCGTGCCATTCATCTACGAGCCGCTCAACCGCTACGAAACCAACCTCTTCAACCGCCTCGGCGACGCTGCGAGATTCCTCGAACTCCACGACCTGAAAAACGTCGTGCTCCTCGCTGACCTCTTCCACATGAACATCGAGGAGCGCGACCTCGCCGCCGCCATCCGCGAGGCAGGCAGCCACATCGGCCACGTCCATTTCGCCGACTCCAACCGCCAGGCAATGGGCTTCGGCCACACCGACCCCGAACGGGTTATTGCAGCACTCAACGAAATCCAATATTCAGGCTACCTCTCCGCCGAGATCTTCCCGCTGCCCGACCCCGAAGCCGCCGCCCGCCAGACGATTTCATCCATCCGCTCCCTGCTCTAACATGAAAACCCGCCCGCTCGGCAAAACCGGCATCGACCTGCCCATTCTCTCCTTCGGCGCTTCCTCGCTTGGCGCGGAGTTCCGCTCAATCACGCTCGACGAGGCGATGCTCTCGACGAAAACCGCCATCGACCTCGGCATGAACTTCATCGACACCTCGCCCTTCTACGGCCGCGGCATGTCGGAGATCATGCTCGGCCTCGGGTTGAAAGGCATCCCGCGCGAGGACTACCTGCTAGGCAGCAAGCTCGGCCGCTACTCGGACATTCACTTCGATTTCTCCGCCAAGCGCGTGGCGGAATCCCTCCATGTCTCGCTCCAACGCCTGGGCACTGACTACCTCGACGTCTTGCTGCTGCACGATGTGGAATTCGTCCCGCTGCAACAGATCTGGGAGGAGACCTTGCCCGCCGTCTTGAAGCTCAAGGAACAGGGGAAGGTCCGCGCCGTCGGCTTTTCCTGCTACCCGATGAAGACCTTCAACACCGTGCTCGACCACGTGGAGAACGACATCGACTGCGTGCTCTCCTACAACCGCTACACGCTGCAAAACACCACCTTCGTCGATGACCTGCTGCCTCGGCTCGCGGCGAAAAACATCGGCGCGATGAATGCCGGACCGTTTTCCGCACGACTTCTCACCAACGCGCCGCTCCCCGAATGGCTTAAGGAGCCCGAGGAAGTCAAAGCCGCCGCCCGCGCCGCCGCCAAGCTTTGCGCGGACCGCGGCGTGGACATCGCCCAACTCGCGCTCCAGTTTTCCTGCGAACATCCCGGCCTCGCCACCACCGTCGCCGGCTCCGCAAATCCTGCGAACATCCGCAAGTGGGCCGAGTGGCTGGAGCAACCCATCGACCGTGAGCTGTTGGCGGAGGTGCTCGCCATTTTCGCCCCGGTTAAAAACTCCGGCCACCTCGAAGGCCTTCCTGAAAACAACTGATGCAAGCCATTCAATTCACCGCGCCCAAGGAGATCAACATCATCGATCTCCCCGAACCTCTCGCGCCCGGCCCCGGCGAGGCGCTCGTCCGCACCCACCGCATGGGGATCTGCGGCACCGACCTTGCCTGTTACCTCGGGAAGTTCCCGTTCTTCGCCTTCCCGCGCACACCCGGCCATGAGTTAGGTCTGGAGGTCGTCGCGGTGGCCGACGATGTTTCCAACGTAAAGCCCGGCGACAAATGCTCGCTGGAACCTTACGTCAACGATCCCGCCTCCCCGACTTCACTGAAAGGAAATTCAAACTGCTGCCCCGGGGTGCAAGTCATCGGCGTCCATAACAACGGCGGCCTTCGCAAAGGCGTCTTCGCCGTGCCCGCCCGCAAGCTGCATCCGGGCAACGATCTTTCCTACGACCAGCTCGCGCTCGTCGAGACGCTCGCCATCGGCTACCACGCCGTCCAGCGTGGAAATCCCAAGCCCGGCGAGACCGTGCTCGTCATCGGCGCCGGTCCCATCGGCCTCGCTTGCTTGGAATTCCTCAAGCTGATGGACGTGAAAACCATCGTCATGGACATGGTCCAAAGCCGCCTGGATTTCTGCCAGAAAAACCTCGGCATCCAGCACACGATCCCCTTCCAGCCGGACGGCTCGCACCTTGCCGAGCTTGAGAAGATCACCGGCGGCCTGCTAGCCGATGTCGTCATCGACGCCACCGGCAGCCCGAAGTCGATGTCCACTTGTTTCGACTACGCCGCGTTCACCGGCCGCGTCGTTTACGTCGGCATCACCACTTCCGATCTGACATTTCCACACGCTCCGGTGTTCCACCGCCGTGAAATCACCCTGCTCGCCTCGCGCAACGCGCTCCCGGAGGACTTCGACAACATCATCCAGCTGATCCGCGAGGGAAAAATCAACACCGGTCTCTGGATCACCCACCGCATCGCTTTCGAGGACGTCCCCACGGAGTTCGATCAATTAACCGATCCCGCGCTCGGCGCGATCAAAGCCATCATCGAAGTCAACTAACTCATCTTATGAAAAACTGTCCTAAATACACCTTCGGCGTCGGCGATCGTTTCGCCAATGGAGCGCATGCCCAGCTTACCGCATTCATCGAAGCCAGGAAACTCGGCATCGACATCACGCCGGTTTGGAACAAGTCGAACCGCGAGCACAACATCATCGGCTCCGAGCCCATCCAGACCCGCCAGGCCGCTGACAAGGCGGTCGCCGACCTCGGCTGGACCGGCGAGTATCTGTTGGACGCCGACCACATCAACCTCTCCACCGTGGACCGCTTCGTCGCGCCCTGCGATTTCTTCACGCTCGACGTCGCCGACGACATCGGTGAAGCCGCCGATCCCGCGGACGTGGCCGCGTTCATCGCCAAGCATCCCGAGCTGATCGGCACCGTCGCCATCGAAGGCATTTCCGAACCGTTTGAAATCACCCGCGCCGACGTCGAGAAGACCGCGAACCAGTTCCTCAAAGCCACCCAGAAGGCTGCAGCCATCTATCAACACATCGTCGCGGCCAAGGGTGGTGTGGACAACTTCGTCACCGAGGTTTCCATGGATGAAACCGACAGCCCGCAGACGCCGCCGGAAATGTTGATCATCCTCGCCGCCATCGCCGACCAGGGCATCCCGATCCAGACGATCGCACCGAAGTTCACCGGCCGCTTCAACAAGGGCGTCGATTACGTCGGCGATCCGTTGCAATTTGAAAAGGAGTTCAATGACGACCTCGCCGTGATCGCGCACGCCGTCAAAACCTACGGCCTGCCCGCCACGCTGAAACTCTCAGTCCACTCCGGCTCCGACAAGTTTTCGATCTATCCATATATCAAGAAAGCCATCCAGCGCACCGGCGCGGGTCTCCACATCAAGACCGCCGGGACGAACTGGCTGGAGGAAATCGTGGGCCTGGCGGAAGCCGGCGGCGAGGGACTCGCGCTTGCCAAAAAAATCTACGCCAAGGCGCTGGAGAAAAAAGAAGCGCTCTGCGAGCCCTACGCCACCGTCATCAACATCAACGACGCGAACCTCCCCTCCGCTGAGGAAGTCAACGGCTGGACCAGCACCCAGTTCACCGACGCGCTGCGCCACATCCCGACCAACCCCGGCTACAACGCCGATCTCCGCCAACTCCTGCACGTCGGATTCAAGATCGCCGCGCAACTCGGCGACACCTACATCCAGGCGCTCAAGGACCACTCGGAAGTGGTCGCGAAGAACGTCACCGGCAACCTGCTGGACCGCCACATGAAGCCGCTCTTCCTGTAAGGAGGGTGGACATTCCTGTCCGCCCGGCCAATGAGAGGTGAAAGCGATGTGCCTCCGGCGCGCCGCCTTGCGCCTCACATTGGGCTACGGCAGCACGGCATTTTCTTTGTCATTGCCGAAATTTCGCTCAACCTCGTCTTCCCATGATTGACCGCATCCTCGCCAAACGCATCGTCCCCGTCGTCGTCCTTGACCATGTCGAATCCGCCGAGCCTCTTGCCGAAGCACTGCTGGCCGGTGGCCTCGACATCATGGAAATCACCTTCCGGACCTCGGCCGCCCAGGCGTCGATCGAGCGCATCGCGGCCAGATTCCCGGAGATCCTGCTTGGAGCCGGAACGCTGTTGGAAAAGGACCAGGTCAAGCGCGCCAAGGATGCCGGTGCCGTCTTCGGCCTCGCGCCCGGCTTCAACCCGGAAATCGTCGCCGCGGCGAAAGACGTCGGCCTGCTGTTTTCCCCGGGTGTGATGACTCCCAGCGAGTTGGAAGGCGCGCTCGCCTTCGGTTGCAAGCTGCTCAAGTTTTTCCCGGCGGAAGTCGCGGGCGGCGTGAACATGCTCAAGGCGCTCGCCGGTCCCTACGGCCACACCGGCGTTAGATTCATCCCCACCGGCGGGGTTTCGCTCGGAAACCTCGCGGCCTATCTGAAGCTCCCCGTCGTCGCCGCCATCGGCGGATCGTGGATGGTCGACAAGCAGCTCGTCAACGACGGCAAGTGGGCGGAAATCACCCGCATCACCCGCGAGGCGCTTGCCGCCGCCGCCGAAGCCCGTTAATCCTTTTCGATGATCGCGGGCATCGAGTTGGGCGGGACCAAGACCGTCGTCGCCATCGGCTCGGTGGATGGACAGGTGATCGACGAATTTCGTTTCCCGACCACTCTGCCGGAGGAAACGCTCGGCATTGCCATCCATTGGCTGCGCGAGCGGGGAAATCCGGAGAGCATCGGTATCGCGGCATTCGGCCCGATCGGCATTGTGCCGAATCGGGAGAATTACGGACAAGTCCTCGAAACACCCAAAACGGGTTGGGCGGGATTTCCCTTGGTCGGCTGCCTTGCGAACGCATTTCCAAACGCCAGGATCGTCCTCGATACGGACGTCAACGCCGCGGCTCTCGCCGAGGCAAGGATTGGTGCCGGAATGGGGCTGGACGACGTCGCCTACATCACGATCGGCACCGGCATCGGCGGCGGAATCCTGTCAGGCGGGCACTTGGTCCACGGCGCGCTTCACCCCGAATTCGGCCACCTCAAAGTGCCACGCATGCCGGGCGATGATTTCGCCGGCGTCTGTTCCTTTCACGGCGACTGCCTGGAAGGACTCGCCAGCGGCCCGTCCATCGCCGCCCGCTGGGGAACGCCCGCCCACGAGCTTTCCGCCGGGCATCCGGCGTGGGAAACCCAGGCGTGGTATCTCGCCCACGGCATCCTCTCGCTCGTCGCCATCGTCTCCCCTTCCCGTGTCATCGTCGGCGGCGGAGTCAGCCAGGCGGAAGGCCTACACCGGAAAATCAACGCGAAGCTGATGGAAATCGCCGCGGGTTATTTCCCACCCGTGTTAGCGGCCGACTACGTCGTGCCACCCGCGCTCGGCCAGCAAGCCGGCATCTGCGGTGCCCTCCTGCTGGCCTCTTCCGGTAAGGAGGGTTGATCTTCGGTCAACCCGGTCGACCGAAGATCGACCCTCCTTATGCGGAGCCCTCCAGACGAAAACTAACGCATGACAACATCCTCCGATCACTTGGAATTCCTGCGCGATCTGCCGCCTGCGGAAGAGCCGCGGTTCTGGAAGATTTCCCCGGGGCGGCGGCTGGCTTGGAATGAATACGGCGATCCGGACGGGTTTCCGGTGATGTATTATCACGGCTGGCCGAGCTCGCGCTTGCAGGCGCGGTTGGCGCATCATCTCGCCCGCGAGCGCGGCTTGCGGATCGTGGCGATGGATCGGCCGGGCATGGGTCGCTCGACTTTCGAGGCGGGGCGGACGCTGGATTCGTGGCCGGAGCTGATGGGGCGGTTTGCGGACGCGCTGGGAATCGGGAAATTCGGACAGCTCGGCGTGTCGGGCGGCGGGCCATACGTGCTGGCTTGTGCGGCGCGGATTCCCGGGCGACTGAGCGGTTCCGCGGTGTTAGGCGGTGCGGTTCCGTTGATGGAATTGCGGCACGGGCCGCGCGGCTTGCACCCGCTTTACCGGATGCTGATCCCCTGCCGGGAACTGCCGGCCTGGATTTTTTCCGCGCTGTTCCGCATCGCCAGCATCGCGTCGCGGTGCCAACCCGATTGGCCGCCCTTGTCGTGGCTGTTGCGGACCGTGGCGGCCGAGGACCGCCGCTTGTTGCTGGATTTCCCGGAGGTCTGGTCGGTGATCACGAAGAGCTTTCAAGAAGGCGTCTGCGAGGGCGGCGGGCGCGGGGTGATGGCGGACGCTGAGACCTATTTCCAGAGCCTGACGATCGACCTGGCAAACGTGCGCCACCCGGTCCGCTACTGGCACGGCGGCGAGGACCGCAACATCCCGGTGGAAATGGTGCGGGAATTCACGGGAAAAATCGCCGGCGCGGAACTGGTGGTGGACGAGGAAATGGGGCATTTCTCGCTGGTCCTGCGGCGGGCTCCCGCAGCGCTGGACTATCTGGCGGCGCGCGCGGCGGAAGCTGGCGATTGACGGATCGATTTGCGGGTGAATGTTTGCGGGTGCAACTGATGACCGCCCCAACCGAAACGGACCCTGGCCCTGAGACAGATGAGAACTGGGTCCAGGTCGGGCACTACCCGACGCTGGAGCAGGCGTACGATCACGGCCTGGTGATTCTGGCGATGGGCGAGGCCTGCCGGGTGGAGCCGGCTGAAAGCTCCGGGACTTTCGACCTGCACGCCGAGTCGCTGCCCGCTGATAGGATTTCCAAGGAGCTCGACGCCTATGGCCTCGAAATCGCGCTGCCGGTCGAGAAGCCGGTGACGCTGGGAGATTGGGCGAGGTATCCGGCCGGCGGCTGGCTTTGCGGGCTGTGGATCGCGGCGCTGATCGCGGTTTTTTACTGGCAGGGAGAGGACGCGTCGCTCGTCGGGCGGGCGGCGTCGTCGAGCGTGGGCTTGATCGAACGGGGCGAATGGTGGCGGCCGTTTACCGGGCTTTTCCTGCATGCGGACGTCCCGCATCTGGTCGGAAATCTAGTGATCGGGACGGTTTTCGGGACGTTGGTGGCAAGGTCGATGGGCGCCCTGAAAGGCTGGGCGCTGATCCTTGCCTGCGGAACGCTCGGCAACGCGCTGACCTCGCGGCTGACCTATCCGGAATCGTTCGTCTCGCTCGGCGCGTCCACCGCGGTCTTCGCGGCGCTGGGGATTCTATCGGGCATCGGCATTCTGGAAACCCTGCGCTCGCGCGCGCGGCTGCCGTGGGCGAAGATCGCCGCGCCGGTTGTGGGCGGCATCATCCTGCTAGGATTGCTGGGCGGCGGCCATGACCCGCGCACCGACGTGCTGGGCCACTTCTTCGGTTTCGGCTCCGGCCTGATGGCGGGAATGGCGGCGGGCGCGCTTGAAGGGAGACTCTCCGCTAGATCCTGAGCGCCTTGAGCGCGATGAACATCGGAAACTCCTCGGCGGCGGCGTGCTCGGCCTTGCTGAAAGGCCCGGACGCCTGCGAACGGCGATGGCTGTAGAGCTCCTCGCAGGCGACCACGGCGAGGCCGCCCTTCCCCATGGCCGTTAGCAAATCCGCGAGCGGGCGGTGGTGGAATTGCGTCTGCTCGCCGGTCCCCTTCCCCGGATGGGTGGTGATCGGGATTTCCAGCGGCGTGCCGTAGCTGTCGAGCCGGCGATACTGGATTTTCTGATCGGCGTCCCAACCCCAGTGGGATTTCCGGGGAATCCGGAAACACGGGTGCATGAACACCATCACCGCGCGGCCACCGGGCTTGAGGGCGCGGGCGACATTGGAAAACATGCCGACCAGATCCGGCACGTCGTGCACGGCCATGATGCAGGTGGCGGCGTCGTGGCTGCCGTCGGCCCACGGGCCGGGCTGGCAGGCGTCGGCGACGATCATCGACACCCGCGGGTCCGCGCCGTGGCGGGATCTCGCCGACTCGATCAGGCGCGGGCTGGCATCCACGCCGGTGAACTTGCCGATTTTCGCCTCAAGCAGCGGCCGGATCAGCACGCCTTGGCCGCAGCAGACGTCGATGATAGACTCGCCGGGCTGCGGCGCGAGAATCCGCAGGGCGGCGGGGAGAATGACGTTCTGATGATAGTCCGAGCCGGATTCGCCGACGAGCTTGTCATACCACGCGGCCACGGGATCCCAGCCGCGATCCTTGGCAGAGGGCGGCTTGTTTCCGGGTGGGTGCGCGGGTTTCCGGCCTTGTTGGGCGCGGAACGGTCGGCGGGGTGGCTGCGGCATGGAGTGAGATTAGGCGGAGACGGGCCACGCCAGCAAGTCATGACGGAAATCTTCTGCGTTGTGTGAAACGCCGCGGCAACTAACCTGCACGCCTGTGCCCAAACGCGTCGTCATTCCGGAATTGCTCGATCATTTACCATCGGATGATCCCGAGGCCATGCGCAGCCGACGGGACCTGCGCCGGATCAACCTGCTGATGGGCAACGAGCGCTGGGTCTGCCGGATTGTCCGCCAATTCCCGGAGGCCGCGGGCCGTGGCATCGTCGAGATCGGCGCGGGCGACGGGATCCTCTGCGGCAAGCTGGCGCGGCTGTTTCCCCACGCGACGGTGGCGGCTTATGACCTCGCACCGGCTCCCGACGATCTGGATTCGCGGGTCGAGTGGCATCGCGGGGATATTTTCGCCGCACCGTCACCGGCAGCGGGCGGCGTGCTGGTGGCGAATTTGTTCCTGCACCATTTCGAGAAGGATTCGCTGGCGGTTCTCGGCCGCTGGTTTGAAAAGTTCGACGTGCTGGTTTTCAACGAGCCCGACCGTGCGCGGCTGCCCCGTTTTCTGGGCTGGCTGATGCACCCGTGGATCAATCGCGTGACGCGGCACGACATGCACGTGAGCATCCGGGCGGGCTTCACGACGGGAGAAATCACCGGGTTTCTCGGGCTCGATCCCGCCTGCTGGCTCATCCGTGAAACTTCCTCGTGGCGCGGGGCGAGACGCGTGTTAGCCTCGCGGAGTTGAAACAGGAAATCACCATCGCAGGCGGAGGCTTGGCGGGATTGTCGCTGGCCTCTGCTCTGCGCCTGCACGAGGTGCCGGTGACCGTGCTGGAGGCGGGGAACTATCCGCGTCACCGGGTTTGCGGCGAGTTCATTTCCGGCGTCACCGGCGAGACGCTCGCCGCGCTTGGAATCGCCAACCTCTTCGAAGACGCGCTCCGCCATCAGTCGCTCGGCTGGCATGACTGCGGCCGGCTGATCCATCGTGATGATTTGAAAACTCCGGCGCTCGGGATTTCCCGGTATTGCTTGGACAAGCGGCTCCGCGATCACGTCGCGGCCCTCGGCGGAGATGTCAGGACGAGCGTCCGGGCCAGGCCCTCACCGCGGGACGGCTTCGTCTGGACGGCGGGAAGAAGACCCCGCAACGGCCAGTGGATCGGCCTCAAGGCGCACGTGCGAAACCTTCCGAAAACGGCGGATCTGGAAATGCACGCGGGCACGAACGGCTATGCCGGACTCGCGGACGTGGAAGACGGTTGGACCAATGTCTGTGGGTTGTTCCGGATCGACCGCTCGCTCCGGGCAAGCGGCGCGGACCTGCTGCCGGCCTATCTGGAAGCGGGAGGAAACCACAGGCTCGCCAGCGCGCTGCGGGACAGCGAGTGGCGCGCGGAATCATTTTCCGCCGTGGCGGGCTTCGAGCTCGGCCGCCAAATCCCGGTGCCCGGTCTTCTTGGTCTGGGCGATGCGGAAAGCATGATCCCGCCGTTCACGGGAAACGGCATGTCGATGGCGTTCCAAGCGGCGGAATGTGCTATCGAGCCGCTCGTCGCGTGGTCGCGGGGAGAACAGTCCTGGCAACACGCGGTGAACACCGTGCGGGCCGCAGTGCGTCGAAGATTCATGCGCAGACTGGCTGTCTCCGGAGTGCTGCACGCGGTTTTATCCGACGCTGGCGGTAGATCCTTGTTGCAAAGCCTGGCCTCCGCCCGCCTGCTGCCGTTCCAACCGATACTCGCCATGGTTCGTTAGAACCCCTTTTCCTCTCATGTATCTCCGCTCCATCGCCACCGCCGTCCCGCCCCGTTCGTTCACCCAGGAATCCTGCTGGCAGGCGATGGCTGGAGGAGATTTCCTGGCAACCCTCAAGCCGAGGTCGGCCGCGCTGATGGAGAAAATCCTCACCAGCAGCTCCTCGGGCATCGACCGGCGGAATCTCGCGCTGGATTCGATCGAGGATTCCTTCGGTCACTGCGCGGAGAAACTGAACAACCACTTCGAGCGGGAGGCCCCACCGCTGGCGAGCGCCGCGCTGCTGGACGCCTTGCAGAAATCCGGCCTGATGGCGGCGGACGTGGACGCCCTTTTTGTCTGCACCTGCACCGGCTACCTTTGCCCCGGCGTGAGCAGTCATGTGGCGGAACAAACGGGAATGCGGCACGACGTCTATCTGGCGGATCTCGTGGGGCTCGGTTGCGGCGCGGCGATCCCGATGATGCGGGCCGCCCAGGGATTCCTGGCGGCGAACCCGCAGGCCGTGGTGGCGACGGTGGCGGTGGAAATCTGTTCGTCCGCGTTTTTCGCCAATGACGACCCCGGCGTCCTGATCAGCCTCTGCCTGTTTGGAGACGGCGCGGCGGCAGCGGTCTGGACCGCTCAAGGAGCTGCCGGCGATTGGCAGGCGGGACATTTCACCACCACCCATCTCCCGCAGGAACGCGAGAAAATCCGTTTCGTCAACTCGGCGGGAAAGCTGAAAAACCAACTCCACCGCGCGGTGCCCGGACTGGCTGCGGAGGCGGTGGCCGGGTTATTCGCGCAACGCGCGGCCGAGCCGGACCAAGTGCTCGCCCACTCCGGCGGGCGCGATGTGGTGGAGGCTCTGGAAAGCGTGCTGCCGTTTCATTTAACAGAAACCCGTGAGGTCCTGCGCGATCACGGCAACATGAGCAGTCCCTCGGTGCTGTTCGCCCTCGAGCGGCGGCTGGCGGCGGACCAACCGGAGGACCGGAGGCTGTGGCTCACCGCGTTCGGCGCGGGATTTGCGGCCCACGCCTGCGAGCTGTGGCGCTGAGGCCGCGCGCCGAATTTGCGACATTTGCGTTTTTCCGCGCTCGCCACCCCGCCCCGGCCCCGCTTGACTCCGCCCGCCGATGGCCTCCTCGTTCTCTTTTGACTCCCTGAATCAAGCCCAGCGCGAAGCCGTAGGCGCCCTCGACAGCCCGGTCATGTTGCCCTCCCTTTTCTATCAGAACACCTGAAAGTGTAACCGGAGACGACCTGCGCTTGCGCTACCAGCCGCCTCCGGCACGTTTCCTATTCGACCGATGCGCGTATGCCGGCATCGCTCGCGACTCTCGGCGAAGATTAGGAAATCATCCACGTAGCGGACGTAGCCTTTGACTCCCAACTCCTGTTTTACGAAGTGATCGAAAATCGGTTCCAGCACGCGGACCAGCGCGTGATGCACCACCCGGTCCCGGAATGGCGCGGCAGCCACACGGCGGAGCTTCGGCTCGTGGATGTCGAAGTAGGTGTATTTTCCCTGCATGGCCGTGCGGGCGGCAGCCATCACGTTTTCCAGCGAGCAGACTTGGGCGTAAAGGTTCCGGAAAGTGCGGACCACGGATTCAAAGGTCGCGGAATTCCTCTTCGGTGAGGCCTGCCTGCTTGAGTATGGATCGGAAAGTGCCGGTCGGCACGTCACCGGTGTGCATCGGCAGATAGGTCTGTCGACCGTCTTCGTGGCGCAGCACCAGATGGGAACCGCTCTGGCGGCGTTCTTCAAAACCGGCACGTTTCAGCTCCCGCAGCACTTCTTTCGCCTTGTGCGGCATGTCAGGCGACTTCCACGGTTGCAAGGATCGCCTCAGAGACGGCAGTCACCGGTTCGCCATTGAATCGTTTTTCCTCGTTCCACAAGGCCACTAGATCGCGGGCGGCGTCCAGCGCACCCTCCATACCCTGGCCGTGCGTGGTGAGACCGAGAGAAGTGACGTGGGCATAGTAGTAGCCGGGCAATCCTTCCTCGTCAGGAATCCGTTCGAGCATGACGGGATAGCGCATGGGGGGAAGTTGATTCAAGAAGGGTGGCTTGTCGAGGATGAGCTTGGCGACCGGTGATCGCGGCCACGGCTTTTCAGCCAACCACCGACCATCCGCCCGCATTCGTTGAGCTGGAGCGCGCTGAACTCGAATTGTTTCGGGGGCCAGTAGTTTCCGGTCATTCGCCATGCGGACGGTAGGGCGGATCCGGCCCGGTCCGCCCACTTTTCCACCGAATGGCGGTGCTAATGAATCGCGGGCGAAGAGCTGAAGAAATGCTCTAATCCATGGCCTTTGCATGTGCATTTCACCCTCGGGGGCAGTCAGGGCGGGGCGAGGCGGCCCGGCCCTACCACGCGCTCCAGAATCCACTTGGCGTAGGCATACCATTTCACGTAGGTGATCGGCTTGTTGCCGCTGCCGGGATTCACCGAATAGCTGTAGCTGCCGGAAACGCCGCTGCGGCTGATGCCATTGATGTAGCTGGTGGTCATCATACTCGTGTTGTAGAGCGAGTAAGTGTCCGTGGCGGCCACGGCATTCAGGAACCCGGCATACTGCGAGATAGTCGTCTCGTTCTTCGCGATCTGGTAAGCGTAGGCCACCGCGCCATAGACCGAGCCGGTCGCCGCGTCGTTCGCGTTGTTGATGTTGCCGACAAGCACCGAGTCGATCGTGACGATGGCGAAGGCCGGTGTGACGAGGGAGACGCCAGCCAGGACGGCCAGACTGAGGGAGGAAGTGGTGGGGAATTTCATGGGGAGTGGTCTGACCCACGAGGGCATGGGGCTTCCGCGGGGGATGTCGATGGATTTCACCCGAAATGTCGGGTGGGCGTGATATAGGCATTCCTGCCCTCACTCTGCGCTCGCCACCCCGCCCCGGCCCCGCTTGACTCCGCCCGCCGATGGCTTCCTCGTTCTCTTTCGACTCCCTGAATCAAGCCCAGCGCGAAGCCGTGGGCGCTCTCGACGGCCCGGTCATGCTGCTCGCCGGCGCAGGCACCGGCAAAACCCGCACCGTCACCTGCCGGATCGCCCACATGCTAGAAAAGCGCATCGCGGCGTCGGAAATCCTCGCCGTCACATTCACCAACAAGGCCGCCAGCGAGATGCGCGAGCGGATCAGCGGGATGGTCTCCAAAAAGGCCGCCGAGGCGATGACCGTCTGCACCTTCCACTCGCTCTGCGTCCGCATCCTGCGAGGCGGCATCGAGAAGCTCGGTTATAAAAAAAACTTCTCGATCTGCTCGCACTCCGACCAGGTCGGACTGATGAAACAACTGCTCGTCCGCAAGGGCGGCAGCTCGGAGAAGGTGAAGCCGGACGAGGTGCTCGGCGCGATTTCCAAAGCCAAGAACAAGGGCGTCGATCCCCAGGACCTGGAGGACGAATACTTCGCCATGCTCGGCGTGGCCTATCAGAACGAGCTGCGCGCCCAGAACGCCGTGGATTTCGACGACCTCCTACTCATGGGCGAGCAAATCCTGCGTGAGCACGAGGACGTCCGCGAGGTCTTCCGCCAGCGTTACACCCGCGTCACGGTGGACGAGTTCCAGGACACCAACGCGCTGCAGATGCGCCTGCTCCAACAGCTCGTCGGCCCGCCGAACTATCATGTCTGCGTCGTTGGCGACGATGACCAGTCGATCTACGGCTGGCGCGGCGCGGAGGTGGCGAACATCCTCCAGTTCGAGAAATTTTTCCCCAACCCGAAGGTCATCCGGCTGGAGGAAAACTACCGCTCCACCCACGCCGTCCTCCACACCGCGAACAGCCTGATCAAGCACAACATCGGCCGCCGCGAGAAGATCCTCCGCTCCACCCGCAAGGACGGCGATCCGGTGCGCATCGTCGCGATGCCCGGAGACGACGAGGAAGCGGAATTCATCGCCGAGGAAATCATGGCGGAGAAGGGCGCGGTCGGCCGCGAGTGGGAGGATTTCGCCATCCTGTTCCGCACTAACGGCCAGAGCCGCAAGCTCGAGCTCGCCTTCCGCGAGCGCAAGATGCCCTATCGAATGGTCGGCGCGCAGAGTTTCTACGACCGCCGCGAAGTCCGCGACGTGCTCGCCTACGCCCAGCTGCTCGCCGCGCCGGATACCGACGTGCCGCTGCTCCGCGTGCTCAACGCGCCGAACCGCGGCATCGGCCAGTCCACCGCAGTGCTCGCCACCGACTGGAGCCGCGAGCACCACGAATCCGTCTGGCAGGCGCTGTGCGATCCGAATTTCACCGACCAGCTGGGAGGTAAGTCCGCGAAAGCCGTGCAGGAGTTCGTCGCCACCATCGCCGGCGCCAAGAACCGCATCGAGATCGCCAGGGAAAACCCCGCCGACGTGCTCGACGCGCTGGTCAAGGAGATCGAATACCTGCCGTGGATCGAGCGCGCCTGCAAGACCGACAGCGAGCGCCAGCAACGCGGCGAAGGCATTTTCAGCGTCGTGGACAGCCTCCGCCAGCACCTGGCGAAAGGGCCCAAAAAGACGCTCCAGTCCTTCCTCGACCACAGCGCCCTCGCTTCCGACAAGGACGACGAGGACCTGGAGAAAAAACTCGGCGTCACCCTCATCACCCTCCACGCCTCCAAAGGCCTGGAATTCCCCATCGTGTTCCTCGTCGGCCTCGAAGAAGGATTCCTGCCCCACACCCGCAGCATCGCGGAAGGCACCAAGGACGAGGAGCGGCGGCTGTTATACGTCGGCATCACCCGCGCGCAGGACCAGCTCACCATGACCTACTGCTCCACCCGCATCAAGTGGGGCCAGGAAACCGGCTGCCAGCCTAGCAGCTTCATCGGCGAGCTCGACGACGAGCACCTCACCCACACCACCTACGACGACATCCTCGGCGCGGCCCCGAGTTCCGACGAGCTGGAGAATTTCTTCGGCGGGCTCAAGGGCTTGCTCGACGACACCTGAGGCCCGGCGGCTCGCGGGGCCTCAGGGCATCATTTCCGCTTCCCTGCTTGCTCTGGATGCGGCGGGCATGTTCCCTGCCGCGGGGCGGACAACCCGGTCCCTCTCGTAGCTCAGATCCTCGAATCCATGTCACGCAAAACCAAGATTATCATCACCCTGGGCCCCGCCACCGAAGCCGAAGAAATGATCGGCAAGCTCATCGACGCGGGCACCAACGTTTTCCGGCTCAACATGAGCCACGCCAAGCACGAGTGGGCCGCGGAAATGACCAAGCGCGTCCGCCGCCAATCCGAAGCGCGGGACGCCCACATCGCCGTCCTCTTCGACCTCACCGGCCCGTCCATCCGCACCGGCGACCTCGACAAGCCCTACAACCTGTTGGAAGGCGACGTCGTCGAGTTCCGCAAGATCGGCGCGGACCAGACGGTCCCGCTTTCCACCACCGTCAACTACGACGGCCTGATGGGCGACGTCACCGTGGGCAACACTCTCGTCGTGGACAACGGCGCCATGCTGATGCGCATCGACGTGGTGGAAACCGACCGCATCCTCTGCTTCGTGAAAACGCCGGGCACCATGGGCTCGCGCCGCCACATCAATCTACCCGGCGTCCGCCTGAATCTCCCCGCGCTCACCGAAAAGGACCACAAGGACCTTTCGCTCGCCGTCGAGTGCGGCGCGGACTACATCGCCGGCTCGTTCGTCCGCGACTCCGCCCACGTCCGCGAACTGCGCGAGGCGATGCAGGCGCTCGAAGGCGAGGCGCAAATCGTCGCCAAGGTCGAGGACCAGGAAGCCATCCGCAACATCGACGCCATCATCCACGAGGCCGACGTCATCATGGTCGCCCGCGGCGATCTGGGCACGGAGGTCGAGTTCGAGGAACTGCCGATCCTACAGCGCCGCATCGTCAAGCGCTGCCACGAGCTCGGCACCCGCGTCATCGTCGCCACCCAGTTATTGGAGTCGATGATCACCAACCCGACGCCGACCCGCGCGGAAGTCACCGACGTGATGAACGCCGCTTATGAGGAAGCCGACTGTTTGATGCTATCCGGCGAAACCTCGGTGGGCCGCTATCCGGAGCGCTGCGTGGAAGCCCTCGTTAGAATCGCCTCGCGCATCGAGCGCTCCGGCGGCCACGGCTTCGGCCAGAACGTGCTGCTCCGCGACGAGCGCCAGAAGACCGCCCGCGCCGCCGTCACTCTCGCGGACTCGCTGCCGGACGCGCGGCTGGTGGTGCTCACCCGCCGCGGCGTGCTGGCCAACCACGTCGCCATGCTGCGGCCGCGGACCGCCGGCTTTTACGCGTTCACGCCCACCGAACGGGTCTGCCGCAAGCTCTCGCTGACCCGCGGCATCCGCGGCTTCAAGCTGCCCTTCGCCTCGAACATCGAGGAAACCATCCAGCGCGTCAGCGAGATGCTGCGGAAGGAAGACCTCGTCCGGCCGGGCACGCCCATCGTCATCGTTTCGGATATTCTATCCGATCATTTCGCGGCGAACTCGATCTTGCTACACCATGCGTAGGCCGCGGAACCAGTTCACCCTTCTCCACGAGCCTGGATGCCCGCCACCATTACGCGGCTGGCTTCGACCATGGTCTTGAAACGGGTGGACGCGTCGGATGCAGACGGCATCTCTCCGCTGATAGAACCGCGTTCCCATTCCGCGGCGAGCCGCGACAGACCGGTGAATCCGAGCATGGCCGCTGAGCCTTCTTCGAGAAGATTGGGCTGGCCGGGCAGATCAGCGGGCTGATGCCATTCACCTACACCAGCCGCAACGCCATCCCACCGGCCCAAACTCTTGTGGCATTTATGATTTCGGTGGTGGCCGGAGCCCGCCGCTTGGCTCATACCGACTGGCTTCGGGCAGACAAAGCCCTTCACGCCCTGCTTGGCATCGATCGTTTTCCCGGCACCGACACCGTGCGCAACCTCTTCCTGCGTTTCCGCCAAGGCCACATCGAAGAGTTTTGGCGTCCCCTTTGGAAATGGCTGCTCGCGCTCTCCTGGCCGATGCCGGCGGCGGGATTCAGCCTCGATCTGGATAGCACTGTCTTCCAGCGCAGTGGCAACCAAGAGGGAGCCAAGCGTGGCTACAACCCCTCGCGTCCTGGTCGCTTTACATCGCCCAAAGTTGGGGTGGTCTCGAAAAGCATAAACCGCTGCTGGACAACATTTCACAATGGCCAGGAGCAACTTCGCCGAAGTTGCCGCCCGAGCCACCTAGAGATGAGACAGCAGGCGGCGGACCCGAGCAAAAACACTGCGCCGCTTAGCCCAAAATCATCCAACTTCGGTTTTCGGGTTCAATGAAGATCGGGACCGCGGCGGAGGAGGCGAAAACGAGCTTCCTCACCCCGGCGGCGGCGGCCTCCTCCAGCACGTTGAGCAGGCCGTGGACGTTGATGTCCACGCACTCGCCAGGCTTGGCCATGGACTCGGGGACGCTGACGAGCGCCGCCAGATGGAAAACAAAGTCGATTCCCTCCATGGCCTTCCTCACCAGCCCGCGGTCGGTGACGGAGCCTTCGATGAAGGTGTGCCGGAGTCCGTCGAGATTGTGGCGGTAGCCGGTGCGGAGGTTGTCGAGGACGCGGATTTCCTCCGCCTTGTCCTGATAGTGCTCGCCGATGTGGGAGCCGATGAACCCGGAGCCGCCAGTGATGAGGATTTTCATGTCGGAGAGATGATGGTGGCCGGCATGAAGGGACCGGATTCAAATCCGGTCACGCGCCGAGCGTGGGGTCGTAGTCCTTGGGCGCGCGGATGATTTTCTCGATGCCGTGCTTGGTGACGAGGTTGCCGGCGCTGGAGCGGCTCTTGATGCCGAACTCGGCGAAGTGCAGCGGGCGGATGAGGTTGCGCATGCGGAGGCCGGACTTCAGATAGACGAGCAGCATCTGGGCAGCGCTTTCCTCGTTGGTCTTGTGGAAGGCGAAGTAAAGGACGCGGGTGCCGGGCTTGCCCTTGGTGAGGTCGTATTCCTTGTCGCGGGTGACGCCGCCGACGGTGAAGCGCTTGGCGAGGATGGGGCCGTCGCGGCCGTCCCGATAGATCATCGAGTAGATGAGGTCCTCGTCCTTGCGGAAAATCGCGACGCGCAGCGGCTTCTGGCCGACGAAGACTTTCTCGGCCACCTTCATGACGCGCATCTTACCGTCCTGGGTGAAGGTGATGAGGTCGTCGATGGTGGAGCATTTCTCCACGGGCTCGCCGTCCTTTTTCAGACCGTAGCCGGCGAAGCCGTTCTTGGCGTCCAGATAGAGCGTCTCGGTGGCGGCGACGACCTGCATCCGGTCCACGCGCTCGAACGAGGCGATCTCGGTGCGGCGCTCGCGGTCCTTGCCATATTTCTTGGCGAGATCCTCATACCAGCGGATGGTGAAACGGGTGAGGTTGCGGAGGTTTTTCTCGGTTTCCTCGATGCCTTTTTCCAGCCCGCGGATTTCCTCGTCGGCCTTGAAGGAGTCGAACTTGGAAATGCGCTTGATCTTGATCTCGGTTAGCCGGGCGAGGTCCTCCTCGGTGACCTCGCGCTTGAGGAGTTTCTTGAACGGCTTGAGGCCGTCGTCGATGGCCTTGAGCACGGCCTCCCAGGTTTCGCATTCCTCGATGTCGCGGTAGATGCGGTTTTCGATGAAGATCTTTTCCAGCGAGCTGAAGTGCCATTTCTCGGCGAGCTCGCCGAGTTTAATCTGCAACTCGGATTCCAGCAGGTTGCGGGTGTGGAAGGTGGTGCGCCGGAGGATCTCGGAAACCGCCATGAACACCGGCTTGCCATCGACGATGACGCAGGCGTTGGGGGAAATGGTGAGCTCGCAGTCGGTGAAGGCGTAGAGTGCGTCGCGGGTCTGCTCGGGATCGGCGCCGGCGGGCAGATAGACGAGGATGTCGGCGTGGGCGGCGGTGTTGTCCTCGATCTTGGCGATCTTGATTTTCCCCTTGTCGGCGGCGGCGACGACCGACTCCATCAGGCCGCCGGTGGTGGTGCCGAAAGGGATTTCCGTGATGCGGAGGATGCCCTTCTTGTCGGTGGCGATGCGGGCGCGGACCCGGACTTTTCCGCCGCGCAGGCCGTCGCGGTATTCGGAGGCGTCCATGATACCGGCGGTCGGGAAATCGGGAACCAGCGTGAACGGCTGGTCGCGCAGCACGGCGATGGACGCCTCGATGAGCTCATGGAAATTGTGTGGCAGGATCTTGCAAGCGAGTCCCACGGCGATGCCCTCGACGCCTTGCGCGAGGAGCAGCGGGAATTTAACAGGCAGCGTGTCGGGCTCTTTCCGGCGGCCGTCGTAGCTGGGCAGCCAGATGGTGGTTTTCGGATTGAAGACGACCTCGTTGGCGAACTTGGTGAGGCGGGCCTCGATGTAACGGGGAGCGGCCGCGCCGTCGCCGGTGAGGGTGTTGCCCCAGTTGCCCTGGGTGTCGATGAGCAGGTCCTTTTGGCCGAGCCCGACGATGGCGGCGCCGATCGACTGGTCGCCGTGCGGGTGATAGTTCATCGTGTTTCCGACAATCCCGGCGACCTTGTTGTAGCGGCCGTCGTCGAGCTCGTCCATGGCGTGGAGGATGCGGCGCTGGACCGGCTTGAGGCCGTCGTAAAGGTGCGGCACCGCGCGCTCGAGGATGACGTAGCTGGCGTAATCGAGGAAATAGTCGGAATACATTTCCCCCAGCGAGGCGTGTTGGTCCGGGTCGTGCGTCATGAGGGCGGATGGTTAAAGAAGCGGGAGCATCCGCGCAAGCCTGAGGTGAGAAGATCGTTTCCCGGTCTTGCCGTCCGCGCCCGGGCGGCTAATCATCAAGCATGAAATCCGCGTTCACAAACACCTGCGAAATCGCCCGCCGGGACTGGCTCAAGGCCGCCACCTTCAGCGGCGCCGCCGCGCTGCTCGCCGGCGCGAAAGCCTCCGCCGAACCGTCAGGCAGCCCCGCCCGCAAGGTGCGCGGGATCGTTTTCATGGTGTCCGACGGCATGAGTCCCGGCGTCCTAACGATGGCCGAGGCCTATTCCAATCTCACCCGCAAGCGCGGCACCCGGTGGTGGTCGCTGCTCAACGACCGCAACGCCGCCCGCGGCCTGATGGATACGGCCTCGGCCAACTCGATGGTCACCGATTCCGCCGCGGCCTCCAGCTCGTGGGGCGGTGGCCAGCGCGTCAACAACGGTGCCATCAACGTCAGCCCCGAAGGCCGGGAGATCACCCCTCTCGCCGCCATCCTCAAAAACAAAGGCGCGCGGATCGGCCTTGTCAGCACCGCCACCATCACCCACGCCACGCCCGCCGGGTTCGCATCGATCGCCCCGAAACGCGGCGACGAGGACGACATCGCGCCGCAATACCTCGACCGCGTGGAAATCCTGCTCGGCGGCGGCTCCGGCCATTTCAGCGCGAAGGACCGCGCCGACAAGCGCGACCTCGCCGGCGATTTCGCCAAGGCCGGCTACGGCATCGTCAACACCCGCGACGCGCTCCTCGCCGCCCGCGGGCAGAAACTGCTCGGCACCTTCACCCGCGGCCACCTCCCCTTCTCGATCGACCGCGACCACAACCCCGCGATGGCCGCCGCCGTCCCCACTCTCACGGAAATGGCCCAGGCCGCGCTCACCCGCTTCCTGCCAGGCGACAAACCGTTTCTCCTGCAAATCGAGGGCGCCCGCATCGACCACGCCGCCCACCTCAACGACATCGGCGCGCTGCTTGGCGACCAACTCGCCTTCGACGACGCGCTCGCCGCCGTGCTCGCCCTCATCGGAAATCGCGACGACATCCTGCTAGTCGTCACCAGCGACCACGGCAACTCGAACCCCGGCCTCAACGGCATGGGAAGCGGTTACGCCGAGAGCACCCAGAGCTTCGCCCGGATCACGAAAATGAAGGCTTCCCACGAGCGCCTCTTCGCCGAGTGGGCGAAAACCCAAGGCGGAACCACCGACCAGCTCACCACCCTCATCAAGCAGCGCCTCGACTTCACCCTCAAGCCCGACCAGTCCGCCGCGCTGCTCGAGATTTTCGAAAAACAACCCGTCGTCGAGTGGAACGAACAACTCAGCAAACCCGAAGGCCTGCTAGGCCAGTTCGCCGGCAACCACACCGGCATTGGCTGGACCGGCACCACCCACACATCGGACCCCACGCTCATCTCCGCCCTCGGCCCGCAGTCCGACCGCTTCACCGGCATGGTGAGAAACTCCGACGTCTTCGGGCATCTGCTGGAGATGCTGGCGTGAAGCCTGCGGAGTTGATTTCCACCCGTCAAATCCGTGCTTGGCAGTCATACGAATCCTCACAAAACTCCCCTCATGCAGACCGCCCCGTTTCTCAAAGACCTCTTCGACCTTTCCGGCAAAACCGCCGTCATCATCGGCGGCACCGGTGAACTCTGCGGCACCATGGCTGTCGGCCTCGCCCGCGCCGGCGCGGAAGTCGTCCTCGGCGGCCGCATCGCGGAAAAAGCCGCCAAGCGCCTCGCCGAAGTCGAGTCATACGGCGGAAAAGGCTACTTCGTCCCGGTCGATGTGACCTCCCGCGAGTCCCTCCAGTCGCTTCTCGACACCGTCCTCAAGCGCTCCGGCCAGGTGGACATCCTGATCAACGGCGCCGGAACCAACTCCCCGACCCCGTTCCTCGACATCACCGAAGAGGAATACCAGCGCATCATCGACACCAACCTCTCCGCCATTTTCCGCGCCTGCCAGGTGTTCGGCCGCTATTTCATCGATGAATCCCAGCCCGCCTCGATCATCAACCTCGGCTCCATTTCCGGCCTCAACCCCCTCTCGCGTGTCTTCACCTATTCCGCCTCCAAGGCCGCCGTGCACAATCTCAGCCGCAACCTCGCCCGCGAGTGGGCCGACAAGGACATCCGCGTCAACACCCTCGTCCCCGGCTTCTTCCCCGCCGAGCAAAACCGCAAGGTGCTCGACGAGGCCCGCGTCCTCGACATCCTCCGCCAGACCCCGGCCTCGCGCTTCGGAAACTCGGATGAACTCATCGGCGCGACGCTGCTCCTCGCCTCCGCCAAGGCCGGCTCCTTCATCACCGGCATCGAAATGATCGTGGACGGTGGCTTCCACGCGATGACGATTTGACCAAATCCCCCCTCCCGCGCCGCATGAGAAGCAGCGCGGAAAACGACACCATGAGAAGTCCCGAGGGTTCAAATCCGTCGATCACGTTGGAACCATATCGGCGATCTGTCAGGCTGGCATTCGAGGTGTATCCATAACTGCCATAACCGGAACGCCCAAACCCCACCAAGGTGATAAAATCCCCAATGGAAGCCCCCGTTCCCAGCGAAGGATATCCCAACCCCACCGGCAGTGGCGCACCCAGGCGCAACAGCGCCAGATCGTCATTCACCGATGGATTGCCGAAGCCGGTGAATCCGGAATGGGTGAATGCCTCCGTCACGGTGAACGCACCATAGCCCGGCAGATGAAACGCGCCGCTCCAAGCGGTGTCAGGCAAACCGTCGTCGTTCAAATCCACATTATGCCCCGCGGTGAGCACCCATTCGCGCGACAAAGCGACCGCCGAGCCTTTGTAGTTCCCTCCACCGCTGGAAATCGCCAACGCACCGACAAAAGAAAACGTCCCTTCCGTATCCAGCCGCACGGCGGATTTTTAAAAATCGGCAAAAATCTGGTTTTCAGCTGATTGAGCCAAATTACTGCACATGTTCTGCGCCTTCGGGCACAACTCGCGCATGGCCACATCCCGCTACCGCGTCCCGGCAAT
>NZ_JBIKBQ010000048.1:0-26981 GCF_058122085.1 Luteolibacter sp.
TTCCCAAAATCGAGTCCCTCGCCACTCCAACCTTGATCCCCAATCCATGATCACCTATCTCTTTCCCGCGCCCCACCACACCCGCTTAGTTTAGCCCCTCCGTGGTCGAACTTTCGGGTCCGCCTCACAACGGTGAGCGGCTGATTTCAATGTTAGAGTCAGCCTGGCGGCCCTTGAGGGCGAGGGGCGAAAGGGTGTTGCCAAGGGAGCCGGACCGGCAGTGCCAGACGGCGGACAAGTTGGCGCGGCCGGCGATCACGCCCTCCCTTGGCGATGGGCGGGCCGCCCAATACTGTCAACTTTGCACTTGAAACAGCCCATTTCAACCCCTTTTTCCCCCGCCTCTGGTCCTCCCATGAGCTTTCTCAACGGCCTTCATCCCAAAAGCAAATTCCTAGCAATTCGGTCTGCGTACGTCACCATAGAGCGAGTAAACCGGAACTTGCCACACGGGATCTGTGTACGTGTGAGTCTCTTGCATGTTGTCCTGAAGCTCGCCGCGCATTCCATGCTGCGGGCCAAATGCCGCCGTAACTTTGAATTCACCTGTGTCTTTTGCCAATGCGATAAGCGCATCCATCGAGTGCTCGAAGCCAAATTTCGAATCTCGCAAATAACTAACAGGCGCCGGGTGTCCAAGCAGCGCAACCCGCTTTCCAGCGCACGAACGTCGCAACGATTTATCATGAAGAAAGCAGTTCTTTTTTCCGACGGCACTTGGCCTGATGTCGTTCTCGGTGTCGTTGTTGTCGATTTCCACCCGACCGTCTTCAAGGAAAGTCTGCATGGCGGGCCACTGGCCAAGGGCGTATTGGAGCGCCTGGCCCAATCCGCTCTTGGGCCGGATGCGGGTGGTGATCAGGCGTTTGAACGCCTTGCCTAACAAATTCATGGGCGGGCGGCTGCGGTTCTGCCTGACGCGCAAACGCACGGCGGCGTCCACTTTGTATTCACGCAGTGGCTTTTCTATCATGTATAGTCGGGCGATGATGCGCAGGATCCAGTCGATGACTTCGGGTCGCTCGGCGCGGGCGTTTTCAAATTTCCGCCGGATGTGGGCGAGACAGGCTGCGCGAAGGACGGTTTTGTCTCTCGCTCGCTGGACGCGGCAATAGCCACCGAGGTTTTTCAAACGGCGGACGCTCGGGGGGCTTACTTTTGATCATCCCGGCGCGGGTGACAGACATTGGCGATGAATCGTTTTGCGATTGCAAATCACTGAGATCCATCATGATTCCCAAAGGGCTCAAGACCATCGGCAAGCGCGCGTTCGCGCATTGCAGGGAGCTCGAATCGATTGTCATCCCTGAAGGCGTTGAAACCATCGGGCCGGGAACCTTCGCGAATTGCGATGCGCTTAAGACCGTGACTCTGCTCAATGCCAATACGAAGATATCGCCTCATGCCTTCAACGTGGATTTTAAAGTCGAGATCATAAGACCTTAAGAGTGGGTGCCCCCCTTTCCGCGGATCGGCATTTCAGAAGAAAGAAGTCGTCTTTGGGTGCCAGTCCCCGCAGTAGTAGATTTTCCCATCATAAAAGGCGTAGTTGTTCTACTGCGGGGACTGGTACCCCAGAGAGGCTTTCCGAACTCGATTTCCTCCTCGATGTCGCCCGCCGCGTGGAGGAAGTCGGTCTCGAATACATGCTGACCGGTTCTATGCCCCTCAACCCCGGAACAAGCGAGCAGGTCAGGCGTAGGATGAATGTCAGGAAAGCGCGGAGGATCTGGTTCATGGTTCCTTGCGGTGAAATGGCGGCAGGAAGAAAGCGGCTCTCACCCCTAGCGCGTGGCCCTGATTCGGTAGAAGCGGCGGTTCGCATTGATGGTGATGGGATAGGTGAAACGGGCGTGGGTCTCCGCCACGCGAGCGTCAGCACTACCGCCATCACCCGCCGATTTCCTGACTTCCTCCAATTCCACTGCCACCGAGCCTTTCGCATCCAGCCACCCTGCCGCCGCAGAGCCAGATGCCAAGAGGATTCCTAATTCTAATTATTGATCTGTCACTCTGTCATGAACTGGTGATTTGAGAGCTCGAACACATCCGCCAGCCGCTGCTCGGGCGTCAATTTCCGGGCGCGGAGGATTTTCTCCCGGTAAATTGCGTCCTGCATTGCCTTCAGGGAGGCGGCGGCATCGTCGGGTTCGCTCATCAGGCGCACACGCTAGCGGGCGGAAACCGGCATTTCAGCCGCAATTGGGGATTCGGGCTGCGCCTTGGCTCTTTTTCTCCACCTCCGGTTCGATGGGACGAAGGAAGAAAAAATCGACACCCGCGCCACTGGCAACCAATCTCAAGGCGTGGCCGGTGATGCCGATCACCACCATCCCGCAAACCATCATCATCGCCAGCAGCCTCTCATGAGCCGGTATTTCAGCCATTTCGCCCCCTACGTCTCGGTCGCCCAACGCCGGATCAATGCGCAGAAGGAGTTGGCAAAACTCCAGAAAAAAGGCCGGATCATCGAGCCGTTAGGTGAGCTCAGCCACCGCACCAAGATCGCCACCAGCTTCTGGGGCAGTGCCTGGTGCAAGCATCTCGAATCGTTCAGCGATTACGAAAACCGCCTGCCACGCGGCCGCACCTATGTCCGCAACGGCTCCGTTCTCCACCTCGCCATCACCGCCGGCCGTATTGAGTCCCTCGTCCAAGGTTCCTCGCTCTACGAGCAAACCATCACCATCGGCGCACTCCCCGCCGCCACTTGGAAAACCCTCCAATCGCGCTCCCAAGGAAAAATCGGCTCCCTCATCGAACTGCTCCAAGGAAAAGTCTCAGGTGAAATCATGACCATCGTCACCCACAAGGACGACGGGCTTTTTCCCAAGCCCAAGGAGATCAAACTCAGTTGCTCTTGCCCGGATTACGCCGGCCTCTGCAAGCACCTTGCCGCCGTGCTCTATGGCGTCGGCGCCCGCCTCGATACCCGGCCCGAACTGCTCTTCAAACTCCGGGGTGTGGATCACAACGACCTCATCTCCGCCGTCGATCCCGCCATCGCCCTTGGCAGCCCGACCAAGGCTTCCGGCCGCCGCCGCACCCTCGACTCCGCCGCCCTCGGCGATGTCTTCGGCATCGATCTGGAAACAGAAGCGCCCCCCCCGGTTTCCAAGGCGCAAGCAAAGCCCGCGCCCAAGGCCAAAAAAGCCGCCGTCAAAAAGCCACGCCCGTTCAAAGCCAGCCCCGCCTCCATCCGCAAGCTGCGCGCCCGCCTCGGCCTCACCCGTCAGGCCTTCGCCGCCAGGCTCGGCGTCAGCGCCGCCAGCATCGCCAACTGGGAAACCAAGGGCGGCCCGCTCAAACTGCAAGCAGCCAGCCTCGAACGCCTACAAACCCTCGCCCACGAGTCCGCTCCGGACGCCTGACCCGCCCCTAACAAGCGCCCGTCAGCAGCAGGAAATGCTGATCATGGCTCACTTGAAGCTGGAGAAAGCCAATCCCGCGAGAACCGCGGCGATCCCGGGGGTATCATTGAGGCCGCTGGCGAAGCTGACAGCCCAGGCGCGGAGAAGATGGAGCGAGTCGACATGACGTCCCTGCACGTCCAGAGAATAAATCTTGGAATATCCCGCCGGCGGATTACTCTAATCCCGGCAATGAACATCAGGTTGATCATCGCGCTGTTCATGGGACTGGTCCTCCAGTTGTCCCAGATGCCGGGATGTTTGGCGTCCCAGCCAGCGGAGCCATGCGCAACCCAGGCCCATGCCGCGAGTTGTTGCTGTGAGGGTTCAAAATCCTGCCCGTGCGCCAGGGAAACCCGCGAAAACCAACAACCCGCTCCCCTGCTCCCCGCGAGCGTCGAGGTGAAGCTGTCCATTTCAGAAGCGCCTGAAGTCGCGCTCCTCGCTCCGCTAGTTTGTCCACCCGCCGCCGGGATGGCGGTCGCCATTCCGGCACCTGGCCGGAGCGGTTATGCAGGAGTGCCGCTGTCCGTGGCCTTCTGCAGTTTCGTCATCTGAGTCCGCGCCCTGACAGGCGTATTGTGCCCATCCATCTTCGCCGCATCCTTTGGCGGACGAAATCGGGCGCTTGAAAATTCCATCCCATGACTCACATGACTTATGAACTCGATATCAAAAATTTTCACCGGCCTGATCGTGGCCGGGAGTTTCCTGCACGCGCAGGAGGCCAAACTTTTAAACCATGATTTTCTCTCCGGAATCAGGAAGGAAGCGGCGCGAACACATCCGTCTGCGGTAGCCGGAAAACACCTCGCGACCGCCGCCGGTCACGATGCCCGCGCCGTCCGGCTCTGGGAGGACCCCATGGTCGGCCTGGGCTTCACGATCGCTGAAAAAATGATGCGCATGGACGATGGCGACATCCTTATCGGACTCGAACAAGTGTTGCCCAAACCAGGGATGTTCGATGCCCGGCGCCGCAAGGCCGAAGCCATGCAGCGTGCCGCGGCGGAAAACTCCCGCACCCCGGCGCTCGCCGCTGCCGCGGAGGCCGCCCGCATCGCCATCGAACTCGCACTCGCCGACGAATCCATCGCCCTCCAGCAAACCCAGGTCGCCTGGCTCACCGCCATCGTGGAAAACGCGCGCCAAATGGCCGCCGATCCCATGGCAAACAGCAGCGACGCGCTTCGCATGGAAACCGAGCTGGCCAAGGATCAACAAATGCTCGACGCCGCCCGCCGCAGCCGGGAGGGCTTCGCCCAAAAGCTCAACCTCACGCTCGGCCGTCCGCTCGAATCGCCCTGGCCCGTGATGAAATTGCCGGCCACCCCGCCACCCGTGCCGCTGGCCCGGACGGAAATCGCCCGCATCCCGCGTGCGAATCCGAAGGTCCGGGCCATGATGGAAATGGCCGCCGCCGCCAACGCGGAAACCCGCATGGCCGACCGTGAACGCCTGCCGGAAATCTCCGTCGGCGTGGACACCAGCGTCTATGCCTCGAGCGCCGACTTCCGCAGCACGATGGTCGGCGTGAAAATGACACTGCCATGGTTTAACGACACTTCCTATCGCGCTGACATCGCCGCCGCCCGTAGCCGCGAACTCTCCTCCACCCAGGATGTGGAAACGATGCGACGCGAGGTGGCCACCATGGTCCTGAGCGCCGCCACCGAAGCCGCCAACGCCGCCGCGGAGGCCCGCGCGTATTCCGGCGAGATCCATGAGAAAGCCCTGCAAACCTCCAAGACCATCGAGGCGGCATGGATCAGCTCCAAGGCACCCTTGAGCGATCTTCTCGCCTCCGCCCGCACGCTCTTTTCCATCCGTCTCGAACAACGCCGCATGATCGCCATGCAACTCGCGGCACTTGAAGAACTCCAAACCCTGGTCCCCAACCGTTGAAGCCATGAAAACACTACTCACCATCCTCATCACCGCCGTGTTAGCCGCAGGAGCCACTTGGTTCACCTTGCGGAAAATCGCAGCGGAATCCCCTGTCGTCTCCTCGACAGCCGAGCGCAAGCCCGCCTTCTATCAAAGCGCCATGCACCCGTGGATCAAGAGCGACAAACCCGGCCGCTGCACCATCTGCGGCATGGAACTCACGCCTGTTTACGAAGGTGAAAAAGGCTTCGACGAATCCGGCGGCGGCAATGTCGTCGCACTCACCCAAAACCAGATCCAGGTGCTGCACGTCCAGACCGCCGAGGCGAAAACCCGGCCGCTCGTCCGCACCCTCAGCGTGTCCGGCACCATTGATGACAACGCCATGCGCCACCGCGTGCTCTCCGCCTACGTGGACGGCCGCATCGACAAGCTTCACGTCAATTACATCGGAGCCGAGGTCACCGAAGGCCAGCCGCTCGCGGAATTCTACAGCCCCTCGCTACTCCAGGCCGAGCGCGAATACCGCCAGCTCGGCGGCGAGCTCAAGAAGAACACCGCGCTCCGGCTCCGCCAGATGGGCCTCACCCAGACCCAGATCGGCACGCTCGATCAAAAGCCCGCCGACTCGCTTACCTCGCAAATTCTATCACCCATCAGCGGCACCGTCGTCGCCCAATCGATCTACGAGGGCCAATACGTCATGACCGGCCAGCAACTCTTCGAACTCGCCGATTTCTCCACCATGTGGTTCATGTTCCGCGCCTACGAGCAGGACATGCCGTGGATCAAGCCCGGCCTGCCGGTGACGGTCACCACCCCCTCGATTCCCAACAAGGAGTTCGTCGGGAAAATCACCTTCATCGATCCTAACTTCGATGAAGCCACCCGCTCCACCCGAGTGCGCGTCGAGCTGGACAACCCGCTCGTCAACGGCCGCCGCGAACTTCTCCACCGCCTCTATGCCGACGGGAAAATCGAACTCGAAGCACCCGCCGTGCTCACCGTCCCGCGTTCCGCCGTGATTGAAACCGGCTCGGATGCCGTGGTTTACATCGATCAGGAAGGAGGCGCCTACGAACACACCGTCATCAAGACAGGCCGCCGTGGAGACACTCTGGTTGAAGTTCTATCAGGCATCAAGGAGGGCGACGCCGTCGTCACCAACGGCAACCTGCTCATCGACGGTCAGGCGGAAATGAACCGCTCCTTCATGAGCCCGCCCGAAACCATGACGGTGGCGGCGCCGCTGGTTGGGCTCAACGAGGAGCAAAAGAAATCCATCGCCGACTTCATCAAGGTCGCCGATGCCATGGCCGCCGCGCTCGCCGCGGACGACCTCGCGAAATTCAACACCGCCAGCGAACCCGCGATGAACGTCACCGGCGCGATGGTCAAACTCCTGCGCCCTAACGTGGAGAACCTCGACGAGCTCGACAAGGCCCGCCACTTCCACGGTTTCGAAGACCTGAAAGCGGCGCGCATCGCCTTCCACAAGTTCTCCGTCGCCGCCACCGCAGCGCTCGAACCACTGCGCAAAGCCGGACAAACTCCGGAGTTTCGAATCTATGAGTGCCCGATGGTCGATGAAGCCATCCCCGGTGCCCCCAAGAAAGCCCGCTGGATCCAAGCCGGCGGCCGCAGCATGGCCAATCCGTTCTTCGGAAGCGAGATGCTTGAATGCGGAAAGGAGATCAAGCCATGATTGAAAAAGTCATCGAATGGAGCCTGAAAAACCGCTTCCTCGTCCTCTGCGGCGCACTCCTGCTAGTCGTGACGGGCATTCGCGCCGTCCGCCTCACGCCGGTGGACGCCATCCCGGATCTGACAGAAAACCAGGTGCTCGTCTATGCCGACTGGATGGGCCGCAGCCCGCAGGAAGTGGAAGACCAGGTGACGTTTCCGCTCTCCACCGGGTTGCAAGGACTCGCGGGGGTGAAGGAAGTGCGCGCGACATCCATGTTCGGATTCTCGCTCGCCACCATCATCTTCGAGGACAAGGTCGATACCTACTTCGCCCGCGCCCGGGTTTTGGAACGGTTGAATTTCCTCCAGGGCCAGATGCCCGAGGGGGTGACGCCGCAACTCGGTCCCGATGCTTCCGGACTCGGCTGGGTCTATCAATATTATCTGCACGTGGATCCGGCGAAATCTCCGGAAGGCGGCTATGACCTCGCACAGCTCCGCTCACTGCAGGATTGGAAAATCCGCTACGACCTCGCCAGTGTGCAGGGAGTGGCGGAAGTGGCCAGCATCGGTGGCTTCGTGAAGCAGTACCAGGTCGAGCTTTCCTCCACCAAGATGCGCGCCGCCAACATCACTTTGATGGAGGTGATGACCGCCGTGCAGGATGCCAACCTCAACGTCGGCGGAAAAACCGTGGAAGAAAACGGCGCGGAATTCGTCCTCCGCGGCATCGGCCTGGTCACCGGACCCGAGGATCTCGAACTCGTCACCGTCAAGGCGGTGAACGGCACGCCGATCTATCTGAAAGACATCGCCACCATCCAGATCGGCGGTGACTTCCGCCGCGGCGCGCTTGACTTGAACGGCCGCGAAGCCGTCGGCGGCACCGTGGTCATGCGCACCGGCGAGAATGCGAAAGCCGTCATCGAGCGGGTGAAGCTGAAGATCGACGAGATCGCCGCCAGCTTGCCGCCCGGTGTCAGCATCCGTCCGTTCTACGACCGCAGCGAGTTGATCGACCGCACCATCGACACGCTCAAGCACGCGCTTGTCGAGGAAATCATCCTCGTCACGCTCGCCCACATCATTTTCCTGTGGCACTTCCGCAGCATCCTCATCGTCACGCTGCCACTGCCGATTTCGATCCTCGTTTCCTTCCTCCTGATGAAGGAATTCGGCATCACCAGCAACATCATGTCGCTAACGGGAATCGCCATCGCCATCGGCGTGCTGGTGGACGCGGCCATCGTGGTCACCGAAAACGTCATCCGTCACTGCGAAACAGAGGAGAAGGAAAAAGGCCGCCCGCTCACCGCAGCCGAACGCTGGCAAACGACCCTCACCGCCTCACAACAAGTCGGCCGCCCGATCTTCTTTGCGATGGGAATCATCCTGCTCGCATTCCTGCCCGTCTTCGCGCTCACCGGCCAGGAAGGAAAACTGTTCCATCCGCTGGCCTTCACCAAGACCTTCGCGATGCTCGGAGCCACGCTGCTAGGCGTGACCTTGGTGCCCGTGCTCTGCTCCTACCTGGTGCGCGGCCCCTATCACGAGGAGGACCGCAACATCGTGATGAGCTTCCTGATGCGCATTTACGATCCGGCGCTTTCGTGGGCGCTGGAGCACCGCAAGACGGTCGTCGGCGCGGCCGTGGTATTGCTGGCGTTCTGCATGGTTCTGGCCTTCGGCCTGCCGCGGGCGACCACCAAGCAGCTCGCCGACGCCGGATTCAACCGCACCGCGGAGTTGTTCGCGGGCTTCGGCAAGGAGTTCATGCCGCCGCTCAACGAGGGCAGCCTGCTGCACATGCCGGTGCTGATGCCGAAGACCGGCTTCAAGGAAATCCAACGCGTCATGTCGTGGCAGGACCAGATCATCGCAGCGACGCCCGAAGTGGAAACCGTGGCGGGCAAGCTCGGCCGCTTCGAGACCGCCACCGATCCCGCGCCCACCGAGATGTTGGAAACCACCATCATGCTGAAGCCCGAATACATTACTAACGGAAAATTCCGCGTGAAGCGTAACCCCGCATGGCGCGAGGGCATGACGATGGAAAAGCTCAAGGCAGAGCTCACCGAGAAGATGAAGCAGGTTCCCGGCTACGTGCCCGCGTTCCTCCAGCCCATCGAAAACCGCATCCTCATGCTCTACACCGGCATCCGCGCGCAGGTCGGGGTGAAGATCTATGGAGACAATCTCGACGCCATCCAGCGCAAGGCGTTTGAGATCGAGAAGCTCATCAACGAAGTCCCGGGCGCGGCCGGCGTCTCCCCGTCACGGGTCCAGGGGAAACCCTATCTGAACATCGAGGTCGATCGCGTCGCCATGGCCCGCTACGGGCTGAGCGCGAAGGACGTGCTGGATGCGGTGGAGGTCTCCATCGGTGGAAAAAACGTGAGCACCACCATCGAAGGTCGCCAGCGCTTCCCCATCCAGATCCGCGTCGAACGCGGGGAGAGGGATGATATCGAGAAACTGAGCCGGATACTTATCGCCGGGAGATCCGATATGGGTCCCATAGGTCGTATAGGGCCTATGAGTGAAAACTCCGCCTACATCCCGCTGGGCATGGTCGCGAAGATCACCCGAAGCATCGGTGCGAATGAGATCGCCTCGGAAAACGGCAAGCTGCGGAGCTACGTGCAAGCGAACGTCCAGGACCGCGACCTCGGCGGCTTCGTCGAGGAGATCGAGCAGAAGCTGAAGACCGTGAACTGGGAGGGCATGACTTACAAAATGACCGGCGAGTATGAGAACCAACGCCGCTTTACCAAGACCATGTGGCTGATTTTCCCGCTGGTGATGATGGTGATCTTCGTGCTGCTGTTCATGGTATTCCACAGCGGCATGGAGGCCGCGCACGTCATGCTCGCCGTGCCGTTCGCGCTCAGCGGCGGAGTGCTGTTGCAGAAATTTCTTGGCTATAACTTCAACGGAGCCGTCTGGGTCGGATACATCGCGCTGTTCGGCACCGCCGTGCAGACGGGCGTGGTGATGGTCGTCTATCTGGAGGAGACCGTGAAGACGAGCATGGCGAAACTCGGCGCCGCGTTCTCCCAAGCCGATCTCGTTCAGGCGGTCAAAGACGGAGCCAAACTCCGGCTGCGCCCGAAGGTGATGACCGTGGCCACCACCGTCGCCAGCCTGCTGCCCATCATGTGGAGCAGCCGCCAGGGCGCGGAAGTCATGAAACCGCTCGCCACCCCCGTCATCGGCGGGATGATTTCCAGCCTGATCCACATCCTCATCGTCACCCCGGTGATTTTCCTCTGGCTGCGCGAGCGCGAGCTCAGGAAAGGCACGCTCCACGCATCGCTCGGCGACGCATCAGCAAAGCCATAGCACCGCCATTTGCGCGACGAGAATCCGTAGCAGCATCGTCAGTGGATAGACGTTGGCGTAGGACAACGACGGGTAGTCGGAGTTGGCGAGCTTGTTGGCGAAGGCGAGGGCCGGCGGGTCGGTCATGCTGCCGGCGAGCACGCCGACGAGGGTGAGGTAGTTGACCTTGAGCCATTTCCGCGCGACCACGCCGACGACGACCAGCGGAATGGTGGTGACGGCGGCTCCGAGCGCCATCCATTGCAGGCCGGTCGCGGAGAAGGCGGTTTCCACGAATTTCCCACCCGCGCCAAGACCGACGCAGGCGAGGAAAAAGATGATGCCGAGCTCGCGGAACGCGGTGTTCGCGTTGATCGGCATGTGGATGACCAGCGGGCCGATTTTCCCCACGCGGCCCATCAGGATGGCGATGATCAGCGGGCCTCCTGCCAGGCCGAGGCGCAGCGGCACCGGCACTCCGGGCAAACTCCACGGATAGAGTCCGAAGAGAATCCCCACCGTGATGCCGACGAATATAGAGGCGAAGCTCGTCTCGTTGAGCTGCCGGACAGAGTTGCCGAGAACCTTCGCGGCCTGGTCGATCGCGGCTTCCTCGCCGACGAGATTGAGCATGTCGCCGAACTGCAGGCGCATGTCGGGCATGGCGGTGAGGATCATGTCCTGGCGGCTGACGCGGCTAACGGTCACTCCGAAGCGCTGGGAGATTTGAGTGGCGGCGATGGTCTTGCCGACGACGTCCTTGTGAGTGACGATCACCCGCTTCGAGGTGACGTTTCCCGGCGCGGCGCGCAAATCCTCGTCCACCTCGCGGCCCACGCTGAGCTCGGCACGGTGGAGTTGTTCCGGCGACCCCACGGCGAGCACCCTGTCGCCGAGCTGGATCACCGTGTCGCGGGTCGCCACGTGGGTTTCCTCCTCGGATTCCCTGCGGATGCGCGAGACCACGATGCCTTCGTCGCCGAGTCCGGGGATGTTCTTGATCGACTCGCCCGCTAGATTGGCGTTTTCGATGACGAAGGTGGCGCGGCGCACTTCGCTGACGCCTTCCGCCATTTTCTGCTGGAGAAGGACCAGTTCCTTTTTCGGGTCGATCCGGAAAATCATGCGGATGATCACCATCGCGAGGATGATCCCGAGCACCCCGAACGGATAGGCGACGGCGTAGGCCATGGCGGCGAGATTCGCCTGTTGGGCTCCGTTTCCGGTCGTCGCCATCGCCTGCTGCGCGGCACCGAGCGAGGGGGTGTTGGTGGTGGCGCCGGACAAGGTGCCGGCCATCACGCCGATGTCCCACTTGAGGAAGTACCCGGTGCCGTAGGCGATGCCCGCGCCGAGAAGCACCACGATGACGGCGAGCGAGTTGAGCTTGAGCCCGTCGTTTTTCAAGGAGTTGAAAAAGCCGGGCCCTAACTGAAGACCCACCGTGAAGACAAACAACACCAGGCCGAACTCCTTGAGGAACGCCATCAGGTGCGGATCGAGGCTGAGGCCGAAATGGCCGAGCAGCAGCCCGCTGAACAGCATCCCGGCGACGCCGAGTTTCATGCCGCGGATTTTGATGCTGCCGAGCAGCAGTCCGAGGATGGCGGTGAGGGAAAGCACGAGAATGGGCTCGGCGTGCGGCGAGATTTCTTTGATGCGCGAGAGGAATTCAGTCACGGGGCGATATTGGCCCCGGGAGCGGGACAGGCAATGCATTTACCGCCATTGTCCGTGCGCGGCATGAAGCGTTTTCCACGAAGCGGTCGATCAGCCGGATTTTTCGATCTGCTTGAGCAGGCCCAGGCAATTCGCTAGAATCCTGAGCTCAAGCAGCAGGGGAAAGGCGGTGACGCCGCTGACTACCAGCCCTACGATGAATAACGCCATCGAAAACCCTGAACCGGAAGATGAGTGCGGAGGTTTTCAATGTGCTTGATGCTCACCCGGAAACGGATCCGCCGTCAACCGAAGGCGTGTTTCCACCGCTGGCACAGGCGCGTCGATGCCGGCTTTCCGGCCGACCATCGATATCATGCACGCGGACACCAGCCCGACCCCTCCAAGCAACATCAAGGTTTTCCAACTGAGGCACCGGGCCGGCTTCAGCATCCGGCTCACGCGGCTCTCCAGCGACGATGTTTCCGCCATCGAGAGCGCGAGCGGGGAATGCGGACGCTCTTCCGCAAAATCGCAGGGGACGCGCGCGTAAACTTTCGCGTCGATGCCTTTGCCCAAAACCATCGCGTCGCAGGCATACTCGCACTGCATGATGAAACGCCTCGCCATCCAGCGGACGAGCGGGTGATACCAGTGCACCGCGCAAGCCAGCTCGACTAACAACCGCCACAGAGGATCACGCCTGAGATGATGCGCCAGTTCGTGTTCAAGCACCACGCGCCGGCTCTCCTCCGGCCATTCGCACCACGAAGCGGGCACGAAAACAACCGGCTTCCAAACACCCGCCGCGTCCCTTCTTCCCGCTAGAAAAGCCAGTGCGGCGGCCACGGCTGAAAATGTGAGGATCGGGATCATCTGTTTTTTCCGATGGGTGAGCGATTCATTTCCCGCCGCTGTCGCCGATCAGTTTCCGGATTCTGGCGATTTCCTCCGTGCTGAGTTTCTGGTCCTTCGGATCGAGCAGCGATGCGACGAGCTTTTCCGGGCTTCCTTCGAAAAACGTCGCGAGAAGCTGCTTGAGCGCGGTGGTTTTCGCCTTCTTTTCCGACACGGCGGGCAAGTAAACGTAGCGCCGCGAATCCTTGGAATGTGTCACGAGCTTCTTCTGCTCCAGCGTCTCCAATTCCTATGCGAACATGCGGCACGGCAATACCCGCAACATCGGAGTCATCGGCATCGCGGTGTTTACCGAGAAAAACGTCAACCCATGGACCTGGATGCCCGCCGAAGTGAACCGCCGCGACGCCGCGCAACCGTTCGCGAAGGCACCTTAACTTTCGGTTGCCGCGGGCGGGTCCGGCGGCCAATCTTCCGCCCGACCATGTTTCCACGCCCGCCGAAAAAATTTGTCCCCACGCCGTTCGAGTATCATCAGGAAATCGAGATCACCATCGACGCCCTGACCAACCTCGGCGCGGGCGTCGGCCGGATCGATGGCTGGGTCGTGTTCGTGCCGTTTTCGCTGCCGGGGGAAATCGTGAAAGCCCGCGTCTTCCGCAACGACAAGAACTGCTCCCACGCCGATCTCGTCGCGGTGCTCGTCCCCTCGCCCGACCGCATCGCTCCGGGCTGCCCGCTTTTCGGCGAGTGCGGCGGCTGCCAATACCAGCACCTCTCCTACGACAAACAGCTCGCCTGGAAGACCCGCCAGGTCGGCGAGCTGATGAAGCACATGGCCGCCATCACCTTCCCGGTGAACGACTGCCTGTCCTCGGAACAAACCTGGAACTACCGCTCGAAAATCACGCCGCACTTTGAAAAGGCCAAGGACGGCGACCTCGGGCCGATCGGCTTTCTCGCCTTCGGCCGCCGCTCCTCGCTCATCGACGTGCCGCAGTGCCCGATCGCGATGGACACGATCAACCGCGAGCTCCCCGCCATCCGCGAGGGGCTCCGCGCACGGGCTAACACCTTCAAGCGCGGCGCCACCGTGCTGCTCCGGGCCACCGAGGACCGCGTGGAAACCGACTTCCGCGCCGTGGCCACCGAGCATGTCGGCGATCTGAAATTCCAGTTCCTCGCCGGCGATTTCTTCCAGAACAACCCCTTCATCCTCCCCGCCTTCACCGGCTACGTCGCGAAGCAGGCGTCCGCCGGCGGCGCGAAATTCCTGGTGGACGCCTACTGCGGCTCCGGCCTGTTTTCCCTAACTCTGGCGAAAAGTTTCGAGCAGGTCGCCGGCGTCGAGGTTTCCGAAACGTCCTGCGAGTGGGCGCGCAAGAACGCCGCCGCCAACTCCATCACCAACGCGAAATTCCTCACCGCCTCCGCCGAGGCGATCTTCGACCAGATCAGTTTCCCCGCCGCGGAGACGGCGGTCGTCATCGACCCGCCCCGCAAGGGCTGCACGCCGGAGTTCATCGACCAGCTCGTGAAATTCGGCCCCGCCCGGGTCGTCTATGTTTCCTGCGACCCCGCCACCCAGGTGCGCGACCTCAAGCAACTGAGCGAGGGCGGCTATCAGCTGGCCGACGTCCAGCCCTTCGACCTCTTCCCGCACACGCGTCACCTTGAATGCGTGATGACGCTGGTGAAAAACGGCCGCACGGAGGAACTACTGCCATGCGCCGAGGGACCTGCCAGATTCCCGCCGCCCCGATGACCCGGCTCTCCGCCCCACTGCTCGCCGCCTTGAAATGGCTCGCCATCCTCGCCCCGTTGGCGGTGGCCGTCGGCTCCGCGTCCGCGTTTTTCCTGTGGGCGCTCGATGCCGTCACGCTCGTCCGATTCGCCCATCCCCGGCTGCTTTTCCTCCTGCCAGTCGCCGGACTTGGCGTCGGCATGCTCTATCATTTTTACGGCAAGTCCGCCAACGGCGGGAACAACCTGCTCATCGATGAAATCCACCAGCCCGGCGCGGGAGTCCCCAGGCGGATGGCCCCGCTTATTTTAATAGGCACGCTCGTCACCCACCTGTTCGGCGGCTCGGCCGGGCGCGAGGGCACCGCGCTGCAAATGGGCGGCAGCATCGCCGCCACCTTCGCCCGCCTCCTCAAGCTCGAAGCCGCCCACGTCCGAATCCTGCTGATGGCCGGAGTCGCCGCCGGGTTCGGCTCGATTTTCGGCACGCCCGTCGCCGGAGCCGTCTTCGCGCTGGAAGTCCTCATCGTCGGCCGCGTCCAATACGACGCGCTCATCCCCTGCTTTTTCGCCGCCGTTCTCGCCGACTGGACCTGCCGCGCTTGGGGCATCGGCCACACCCATTACTCCGTCGATGTCCCGGCCGCCGCGTCCTCGCTCGATTTCCTGCTGATGGGAAAAGTCCTGCTCGCCGCCGTCGCCTTCGGCCTCGCCAGCCGGCTGTTTTCCACCCTCTCCCATCGCCTCGGCGGCGCCTTCAAGACCTACATCCCCCGCCCCGAACTCCGCCCCGTCGTCGGCGGACTGCTCGTCATCGGCCTGTTTTTCCTCGCCGGCACGGGCGACTACCTCGGCCTCGGCGTGCTGGGAAATGGGCCCGACGCCGTCACCCTGCCCGCCATTTTCCGCTCCACGGAAATCCCCGCCAGCGCCTGGGCGTGGAAGCTGCTGTTCACCGTCATCACCCTCAGCGCCGGCTTCAAAGGCGGCGAAGTCACCCCGCTCTTCTTCATCGGCGCCGCGCTTGGAAACTCACTCGCGCTCGCCCTCGGCGCGCCGGTTGATCTGTTCGCCGCGCTCGGCTTCGTCGCCATTTTCGCCGGAGCCACCAACACCCCGCTCGCCTCCACCTTCCTCGGCATGGAACTCTTCGGCGCGGGCAACGGCCTTTACCTCGCCACCGCCTGCCTCGTCGCCTACCGTTGCAGCGGCCGCCAAGGCATTTACACCGCCCAGCGCCAGTCGCAGGAAATTCACAAGTAACTTGCCTGCCACCCGCCGTCCGGTTATTTCCTCCCCGCCCTCCGGCGTTCCAAGCCCCCGTAGTTCAATGGATAGAACAAGGGTTTCCTAAACTCTAGATTCAAGTTCGATTCTTGACGGGGGCATTTGGTAAATCGTGGCTGAGCCAATGGAATCGGCCTCCAGGGGCGGGACCAGTCCCCGCATTCCCCTTTGCAATCGAAGCCCCGCCCCCTTAGAATTCACCGCCATGACTACCGAAGACCTCCACGCCCATATCTGGATCGATCCCGCCCGCTGCGGTGGTCGTCCCTGCATCCGTGGGCATCGCATCTGGGTCTCGATGGTGCTCGATCTCCTCGCCACCGGTCTCACACCGCAGGAAATCATCGATTCTCATTTCCCGCAGATCACCTTGGAAGACATTCACGCTTGCATCGCTTACGGTTCCGCGATGTCCCATGAACGCTTCGTGCCCGTTGCCTTGGAGCCCGTCGCATGAAATTAAAGCTCGATGAAAACCTCGGTCTGCGGGGCCGGGACATGCTCGCTGCCGCCGGGCACGACGTCTGTTCGGTTCCTGAGCAGGACCTTTGCTCGGCCACCGATGAACAAGTCGCCGCCCGCTGCCGGTTGGATCAACGCGGCATCGTCACACTCGATCTAGACTTCGCAAACCCCTTCCGTTTTCCACCCTCTGAGCATCATGGAATCGCCGTGCTCCGCGCCTCTGCCCGCATGAGCGAGGAAGTCCTTCATCGTCTTTTAGCCACCCTGCTCGGCGCGCTCAAAACCCAACCGTTCGAGGGTTCCCTCTGGATTGTTGAGGAAGGCCGGGTCCGCGTCTTCGAGCCTCCTGTTTGACATCCCTTTCACCTGGGCTGTTTCGGATCGGCCCTCGGCAGCGGCTGGCGATTTGCCTTTACCAGCTGCCGGGGCGAGCTTGAGGAAATCGATCCGGGTGGATTCCGCCAATCGGAAGCCCGAGCGCTCCAGTCGAGAGAGACCAAGTCCGGCAGGTTGACTCCCGCTTTCAAGCCTGCGTCGATCTCATTCGCCACGGCCCTTGGGATCAAGATCCTGCCATACCATGCGGGAAGGATCTGAAGCACGCCGGTTTGGTGCAGGTATTGGCGAGGCGTGGTGTCACAGACGACCTCAGGCATTCACAAGTTCCTCGCCGCGCTTTTCCGCAGCGGCGGGGAAGGGCGAATTTCGGTCGAAAGATTGGCGGGGGTTTGATTCGTAGAGTGAAATTCATCCCAACAACCATGCGCTACCTCATTCCATTCCTCATCGCCCCGCTTGCCTTCGCCCACCCTGATGCCGGCACCAAGCCGGGAAATGATCCTCACACCGCGGTGCGCACGGGCAACGGCGCCTGGTCGTTCGAGGCGGTGCCGCACTGGGGCGAGCTGCCGGACGGGAAAATCATCGGTCCGACTCACGGCGGCGTGGTGGTGGATGACGACAGCGGGCTGATTTACGTCTCCACGGATTCCGAGTTGTCGGTGCTGGTGTATCAACCGGACGGCAAGTTTCTCCGCACCATCGCCCCGGAGTGCCAGGGATTCCACGCGATGGCGATCCGCAAGGAGGAGGGGAAAGCCGTGATTTACGGGGCCCAGCTCAATGGCAACAAGCCGCCGCAGCGGGTTTGCAAGATCGATACGGAAGGGAAAATCCTGTTGGAAATCCCCAACGCCGCCACCGGCGAGATTCCCGGCGGTTGGAAGGGGCTCACGGCGGTGACGGTGGCTCCGGACGGCAGCATTTTCGCGGCGACGGGATACGGCGCGAACATCGTCCACAAGTTCGACGCGACCGGCAAGCTGCTGAAATCCTTCGGCAGCAAGGGGGGCGATGAAAAGCAGTTCGACACGCCGCACGGGCTGGCGATCGACACCCGTTTCGGCGAGCCTCGGCTGCTCGTCGCGGACCGGGCGAAGAACCGGCTGGTGCATTTCGACCTCGAAGGGAACTGGCTCGGCGTCCACGCCAGCAACCTCCGGCTGCCCTGCGCCGTGAGCATCCTCGGCGACGCCGTGGCGGTGGCCGAGCTCAAGGCACGCGTGACGATTCTGGATAAGACGGGCACGCCGGTGGCTTTCCTCGGCGACAACCCGAACCAGGCGCAGTGGGCGAATTTCGGAGTGTCCCCGCAGGACCAGCAGCTCGGGATTTTCACCGCGCCGCATGGCCTGAGTTTCGACAAGGCTGGGAATCTCTACGTCCAGGATTGGAACAAGACCGGCCGCATCACCAAGCTGACCAAGCTTTAGTCTTTTTCGGAACTGATTTGGCCATTTTTGGATTTTCAAGCCCCTTCGAAGATTTGGGCCTTGGCAGGGTGTGCATTTGTTGCTAGTTGGGGGCAGTGGAAACCCAATCATGACCCGGAAAAAAGAAGGTAACCAGAGGCAAAAATTCGAGGCAGGGGCTACCAAAGCGGTAGGGTCGTCCGCAGGATCGGAGGAACCGGCGAGGGGATTTCCGGTGGTCGGCATCGGCGCGTCGGCAGGAGGATTGGCGGCGTTCGAGGCGTTTTTCGCCGGGATGCCGGCCGAGACCGATCCGGGAATGGCCTTCGTGTTGGTCCAGCACCTGGCTCCGGATTATAAGAGCATTCTCACCGATTTGATCCGCCGCTGCACGCGGATGCAGGTGTTCGAGGTGGAGGACGGGATGGTCGTGCAACCGAACTGCACCTACATCATCCCGCCGAACCACGACATGGCGTTTCTCAATGGCGCGCTGCAACTGCTGCCACCTTCCGAGCCGCGCGGCCAGCGGCTGCCCATCGATTTCTTCTTCCGCTCGCTGGCGCAGGACCAGCGCGAGCGGGCCGTCGGCATCGTGCTTTCCGGTACCGGCCGTGACGGCGCGCTCGGCGTGCGGGCGATCAAGGGCGAGGGCGGCATGGTCATGGCGCAGAGCCCGGAGTCCACCGAGTTCGACGGCATGCCGTGCAGCGCCATCGCCACCGGCTTGGTGGATTACGTGCTGCCGCCTGCGGAGATGCCTGCGCGGCTCATCGCTTACGCCGCCCATGCTTTCGGCAAGCCCGAGCGGCCCGCCACCTCGCTGGCCGGCAAGACCGTGAACGAGCTGCGCAAAATTTTCATCCTGCTGCGCGCCCAGACCGGCCATGATTTCTCCCAATACAAGCCGAGCACCGTGCATCGCCGCATCGACCGGCGGATGGCGGTCCACCAGATCGAGTTGGTCGATGAATACGTCAGGTTCCTGCAAAGCACCCCGGCCGAGGTGGAGGCGTTGTTCCGGGACCTGTTGATCGGCGTGACGAGGTTTTTCCGGGACGGGGAGGCTTTCGAGTATCTCGAGCGGGAGGTCATTCCCAAGCTGTTGAAAGAAAAGCCCGCCGGCGAGCCCATCCGGATCTGGACGGCGGGATGCTCCACCGGCGAGGAAGCCTACTCGATCGCCATCCTGCTGGTGGAACGCATGAAAGCCTTGAAACGCCACTATCCGGTGCAGATCTTCGCCACCGACATCGACAGCCGGGCGATCGCCGCGGCGCGGGCGGGACTCTATCCGGCGAGCATCGCGGTGGACGTGACGCCGGAGCGGCTGGCGCGGTTTTTCACGGCGGAGGCGGACGGCAGCGTCTATCGGATTCACAAGAACATCCGCGACCTGCTGGTCTTTTCCGAGCAGGACGTGATCAAGGACCCGCCGTTTTCCAGGGTTGACCTGATCAGCTGCCGCAACCTGCTCATTTACATGGGGGCGGAATTGCAGAAGAAGCTCATCCCGCTGTTTCACTACGCATTGAAGCCGGGCGGAATCCTGTTTCTGGGCACTTCCGAGGGGGTGGGCGAGTTCGGCGACCTGTTCACCGCGCTGGACCGCAAGTCCAAGATCTATCAACGGCAGGGCGACCTCCACCGCCTGCCGCGCTCGTTGCTGAGCCATTTCCTGCCGCCGGCCGGGACGCCCTATCCGTTGCTGCCGCCGGGCGCCGCCACGCCGCAGCTCCCCGCCAAGGTGCCGTTGCGCGAGCTCACCGAGCAGGCGCTCCTGCAGCAGGTCGTTCCGGCGGGCGCACTGGTCAACAGCCGGGGCGACATCCTCTACCTGCACGGCCGCACCGGGATGTATCTGGAGCTCGCTCCGGGCGAGGCGGGCATCAACAACATCCTGAAAATGGCCCGCGACGGACTGCGGTCGAGCTTGGTTTCCACCTTCCACAAGGCGGTGGAAACCAAGGAAACCGCTTGCTCTCCCGGCTTGCACGTGAAGACCAACAGCCATTTCAGCACCGTCAACCTGACCATCCGTCCGGTGACCAGCGGCCTTGCTGCGAGTCCCGAGTCGCCGCTCTATCTGATCATTCTGGAGGATGCTCCGGCCGTGCAGTCGCCGCCCCCCGCCGCCCCCGCCGGCACCGGGCAGGAAACCGACACGCTGATCCTCGCGCTCAGGCAGGAGCTGCGGGCCAAGGAGGATTACCTCCGCAGCGCCAACGAAGAACTGGAGAGCTCGACCGAGGAGCTCAAGGCATCTAACGAGGAAATGCAGTCGGTCAACGAGGAGCTGCAATCCTCCAACGAGGAGCTCGAAACGTCCAAGGAGGAGCTCCAGTCGGTCAACGAGGAGCTCGCCACCGTCAACGCCGAGCTGCAAACCAAGGTCACCGACCTCACTCGCGCGAACAACGACATGAACAACCTGCTCGCCGGCACCGGCGTGGGCACCGTGTTCGTGGACCACCAGCTGCGCATCCTGCGCTTCACCCCGGCCGCCAGCGCCATCATCAACCTGATCCCCTCCGACGTCGGCCGGCCGGTCGCTCACATCGTTTCCAACCTCGTCGGCTACGACCGCTTGGTGGCGGACACGCGGTCCGTGCTCGACTCGCTGGCCGCCATCGACACGACCGTCCAAGCCCTCGACGGCAAGTGGTATGCGATGCACATCCAGCCTTACCGCACGCTCGAAAACGTGATCGAAGGCGCGGTGATTTCCTTCGTCGATGTCACGGAAATCGTGCAAGCGCGCGACGCGCTGCGCAAGGCCAACGAGCAACTCCAGCGGCTGGCGGTGGTCGTCCGCGACGCCAACGACGCCATCACCGTGCAGGATCTGGAAGGCCGCATCACCGCCTGGAACCCCGGCGCCACGCGGATTTACGGCTGGAGCGAGGCCGAGGCGCTGGCGATGAACACTCGCGACCGGATTCCGCCGGACCGCCGCGAGGAAGAGCTCGCCCGGCTCAACCAGCTCAGCCGGGCCGAAATTCTCGAACCTTACGAAACGCAACACCTCAGCAAGCAAGGCGAAGTCGTCAATGTGAGGATCATCGCCACCGCGTTGCTCGATGCAGCCGGACAGATTTATGCGGTTGCGACGACCGAGCGTCCTGTATTAGTGTGAAAAACCCGATGCCCGACAAGGATCCAGCCCCCGCAGATTCCGCCGCTTCGGCAAGCGCCGCAGACGCCTTGCGCCGGCGGGCCGAGGCCCTCGCCCGGGAACGGGGCACCAGCTCGCAGGGACAGCTCGCGGGTTTTTCGCTCGAGGAGGTGGAGAAGATGCTGCATGAACTCCGGGTCCATCAGATCGAGCTGGAGTTGCAGAACGAGGAGCTGCGGCGGACGCAGGCGGAATTGAGCGCCGGCCGCGCGCGCTACTTCGACCTGTACGAGCTGGCTCCGGTCGGCTATCTCACCCTCAGCGAGTCGGGAATGATCCGGCAGGTCAATCTCAGCGCCGCCAACCTGCTCGGCGTTAGCCGCAGCGCGCTGGTCCAGCGGCCGGTTTCCGGCTTCATCCTGCCGGCGGACCAGGACATTTTTTATCAAACGAGCAAGCGGCTGCGGGTCAGCGGCGACCCGCAGGCCTGCGAGCTGCGCCTGCTGAAGAGCGAAATGACTCCGGTCTGGGTGCATCTCGTGGCCACCCTCGCGCAGGACGCCGAGGGCGCGTCGGAAATCCGCCTCGTCGTCAGCGACATCAGCGAGCGCAAGCACGCGGAGGAGGCGCTGCGCGACTCGCTCGAGTTTTCCAACAGCCTGATCCACTCGATGCAGGACGGCTTTTCGATCATTGATCCAAGCGGCGTCATCGTGGAGGCAAATCCGTCCCTGTGCCGGATGACCGGGTTTTCACGGGAAGAGCTCGTCGGTGCCGGGCCGCCGCACGCCTACTGGCCGCCGGAGGAATACGAGCGGATCCAAGCCGCGCTCTGCGAGACGATGAAGGGCGGCGTGCGGATTTTCGAACTGACCTTCATGCGGCGTAACGGCGAGCGCTTTCCGGCGACCGTCAGCCCGTTTTCGTTGACCAGCAAGGATGGCGTAATCACCAGTTATGCGGCGACGGTGCGGGACATCACCGAGCGCAAACGGGCGGAAGAGGCGTTGGCCGCCAAGCGGCAGCTGTTGAGCACCCTGGTGGATTTGCTGCCCACCTGGATCTTCGTGAAAGACCGGGAAAGCCGCTTCTTGTTAGCCAACAGCGCCTGCGCCACCAACATGGGCGCGGCCTCCCCGCAGGAGCTGGTCGGCAAGACCGACGCGGATTTCTATCCGCCGGAAGTCGCCGAATGCCTGCGACTCGAGGAGGAAGCGGTTTTGAAAGGCGTCCCGCTCGTCAATCAGGAAGTCCGGAAGGAAATCGTCGCCGGCGAGCCGAGGATTTTACTGATCAACAAAGTGCCGCTGCGCGATGGGGACGGGACCATCACCGGCCTGGTGGGCGCCGCCTTCGACATCACCGGGCTCAAACAGGCCGAGGAAGCGCTGCGCGAGAGCGAGGAGTTCCAGCGGTCCATCCTCAACTCCCTGCCCGCGCACGTCGTGGTCTTGGACCAGACGGGGAAAATCCTCGCGGTCAACGAGCCGTGGCTGCGCTTCGCCCGCGAAAACGGCAACCCGGCCGAGGAGAAAGTCGGCGTGGGCGCGAACTATCTGGAAGTCTGCGGACCTGCCATCCATGTCGGCGATCCATACGCGCAAGCCGCCGTCGCCGGGGTGGAAGCCGTGCTGTCGGGCGAGAAAACACATTTCAATCTGGAATACCCGTGCGACGCGCCCGGTCGCGCGCGCTGGTTCACCATGGAAGTGGTCCGGCCCACGGGCAACATCGGCGGCGTCATCGTCGCGCACACCGACATCACCGAGCGCAAGCAGGCGGAGGAAGCGCTGCGGATGGCCACCCAGAAGCTCAGACTGCACTTCGAGCAGACCCCGATGGCCGTCATCGAGTGGGACATGGATTCCCGGGTCAGCCGCTGGAATCCCGCGGCACAGACGATTTTCGGATACAGCCCCGAGGAGGCTGCCGGGCAGCCCGCGTCCTTTATCGTGCCGGAGGAATTTCATGCGTGTTTGGATAAAATCTGGCAGAACTTGATCCACCGCCGCGGCGGCGAACGAACCTCCAACAAGAACATCCGCAAGGACGGCGGCGAGATCCTCTGCGAGTGGTATAACACGCCGCTCATCGACGACCAGGGCACCTGCACCGGGGTCGCCTCCCTGGTGATGGACGTCACCGCCCGCAGGCACGCCCAGCAACTTCTGGCATGGGAGAAAAGCGCCATGGAATCGATCGTCAGCACCGAGCCGTTGGGCCAGGTGCTGGGCAATTTGATGCTTGGCTTGAATGATCAACTGCAGGGAGCGATCTGCTCGGTCATGCTGCTCGATGAGGACGGCGTCCACCTGCGGCTCGGCGCCGGCACCGGCTTGCCGGAGGCATTCAGCCGCAGCCTCGAGAGTCTGGTCATTGGTCCCGAGGTCGCGCCCTGCGCGGCGGCGGTTTCTCTGGACCGGCAAGTGATCGTGGAGGACATCGCCAGCGACCCGCTGTGGGCGGGCTACCGCGAGCTCGCGCGCCAGCACGGCCTGCGCTCCTGCTGGCCCACGCCGATCCATGACAGCCAGGGGAAAGTCCTCGGCGTGCTGGCCGTTTACCACCGCCAGCCGCGCCACCCCGCGCCCGTCGAGTTGGAACTCATCGAACGGGCGGTGCATGTCACGCGCATCGCCATCGAGCGCAAGCAGGCGGAGGAGAAAATCCGCCAGCTCAACGTGGGCCTCGAGCGGCGGGTCGAGGAGCGCACCGCCGAGCTGCTAGCCGCCAACGCCTCCCTCGTCGATTTCAAACACGCGCTCGACGAGCACGCGATCGTCGCCATCACCGACCCGGACGGGACGATCACCTACGCCAACGACCGGTTCTGCGAGATTTCAAAATATTCGTGGGAAGAGCTGGTCGGCCAGAATCACCGCATCGTCAATTCGGGTTATCACCCGGAAGCTTTTTTCCGCGAACTTTGGGAGACGATCAGCAGCGGCCGGACTTGGAAGGGCGAGGTGAGAAACCGCGCGAAGGATGGATCGATCTATTGGGTGAACAGCACCATCGTCCCCTTCCTCGGCCCGGACGGGAAGCCGCAGCAATACATCGCCATCCGCACCGACATCAGCGTGCGCAAGCGGATGGAGGAGGCGCTGCACGAGAGCGAGGAGCGCGTGCGGCTGGCGGCCGAGGCGGCCGACATCGCGGTGTGGGAGTGGGACCTGAAAACCAACGAACTCAAGTGGGACGCGCGGATGTTCGAAATTTACGGCCTGCCGCCAAATCCGGATGGCCGGGCGATCTATCAGGATTGGACCTCCGCGGTGCTGCCTGAGGAACTCGCCGAGCATGAGACGCGACTGCAGCACACCATCGCGACCTGTGGCCGCGATCAGCGCGAGTTCCGGATCACCCGCGCGTCCGACCACGCGGTGCGGATCATCCAGGCTTCCGAGATGGTGATTCCCGGAGCCGACGGCAAGGCCGAGCGGATGGTGGGGATCAATTTCGACTCCACCGAGAGCAAGCTGGCGGAGGAGCGGATTCGCGAACTCAACGCCGTGCTGGAAAGCCGCGCCGCCGCCCTGGAAGCGGCGAACAAGGAGCTCGAGGCCTTCAGTTATTCCGTCTCCCACGACCTGCGCGCGCCGCTGCGGGCGGTGGATGGATTCTCCCGCATGGTCCTCGCCGACTACGCCCCCAAGCTCGACGACGAGGGCCGCCGGATGCTCGGCGTGATCCGCAGCGAGGCCCAGCGGATGGGCCGGCTCATCGACGACTTGCTCGCCTTTTCCCGGCTCGGCCGCCAGACCATCGAGTCCGCGCGGATCGACATGCACGCGCTGGCGCAGGAGGTCTTCGACGAGCTTTCGGCGCTCGAACCGGAACGCCAGGTGCGGTTCGAGCTGCACCCGCTGCCACTCGCCCAAGGCACCGAGGCGATGATCCGCCAGGTGTGGATCAACCTGCTCACCAACGCCCTCAAGTTCACCAAGGAGCGGGAGGTCGCGGAGATCGAAATCGGCGTGAAAGAGGCCGAAAGCGGCGGCCGGATTTATTACGTGAAAGACAACGGCGTCGGCTTCGACATGCGCTACGTGGACAAGCTGTTCGGAGTCTTCCAGCGTCTCCACAACCAGCAGCAATTCCCGGGAACCGGCGTCGGGCTCGCGCTCGTCCAGCACATCGTCCAACGCCACGGCGGCCGCGTCTGGGCGGAGGCCGAAGTCAACCACGGCGCGACATTTTACTTCACCTTGCCGAATCAAAAATCATGAGAACCCAATTCGAAATTCTCCTCGTCGAGGACAACCCGCATGACGCGGAGCTCGCGATCCGCGCCCTCAGGAAATGCCTGCCCGTAAGCCATCTGGTCCATGTCAGCGACGGCCAGGAAGCGCTCGATTTCCTGCACGGCAGCGCGGCCGAAGAAGGCTGCAAACCGCCTAAAGTCGTGCTTCTCGACCTCAAACTGCCGAAGGTGGGCGGCCTCGAAGTCCTGCGCGAGATCCGCGCCAACGAGCGCACCAAGCTGCTGCCCGTCGTGATCCTGACCTCGTCCCGCGAGGACCGCGACGTGGCGGAAGCCTACCGGCTAGGAGCTAATAGTTTCATCGTCAAACCCGTCGATTTTGAAAACTTCCTTGAGGTCGTGAGCCATATGGGCTCGTATTGGACAACCCTGAATGAGACTCCCCTAATTAAATTATGAACGCACTGGAAAAGACTGAAATCCGTATTCTCGCACTCGAAGACTCCGACATCGATTCGGAATTGATCATGCATGAACTCAGGCAGGGCGGGATTGAATTCACCGCCACCCGCGTGCAGACCGGAGCCGACTTCGAGCGCGCGATTTTTGAATTCAAGCCGGAGCTCATCCTGGCGGATTACCGGCTGCCGACCTTCGACGGCGGGCAAGCCCTCGCGATGGCCAAGGAGCGCTGCCCGGACGTGCCGGTCATCGTCATTTCCGGAGCCGTCGGCGAGGAAACCGCAGTCGAACTGCTCAAGAACGGCGCGACGGATTTCGTGCTCAAGGACCGGCTCGGCCGACTCGTGCCCGCAGTGGACCGGGCGCTGTGGGAAGTCGAACTGCGCAACGCCCGCCGCAAGGCGGAGGCGGACCTGCGCACGCTCAACGAACAACTCGAACAGCGCGTGGCGGACCGCACCCGCGAGCTGCGCGAGAAGAACGCGCTGATGGAAGAGGATTTACAAATGGCCCGCGAGCTCCAGATGACCTTCCTGCCCAACCAATTCCCCACGCTCCCGCGGGGCGCGGCCCAAGCGGCGAGTGCGGTGAAATTTTCCAGTATTTTCCACCCGACCAGCTCGGTCAGCGGCGACTATTACAACGTCGTCCGCGTGTCGGACACCGCTGTCGGCATTTTCATGTGCGACGTGATGGGCCACGGTGTGCGCGCCGCGCTCGTCACCGCCATCATGCGCACGCTTGAGGAGCAACTCAGCGATCTGGCAGGCGACCCCGGCGCGCTGCTCACCAAGATGAATCACTCGCTGCGCGGCATCCTCGGCCAGCTCGGTGCCACCCTTTTCACCACCGCCTGTTATGTCGTGGTGGACGTCTCAACCGCGCGACTGACTTTCGCCAACGCCGGCCACCCGAGCCCGCTGCTGCTGCGCGCCGCAACCGACGAGGTCGCGCCCATCACCACTCCCAACGCCTCCGGCCCCGCGCTCGGCCTGTTCGATGACGTGCAATACCACACGCAGGAACTCCCTGTGGAAGTGGGTGATTCCCTGCTCGTCTTCACCGACGGGCTTTACAAGGTCGAGAACCCGTGCGCCGACGCCTTCGGCGTGGAAAGCCTGCGCGAAGCGATC
>NZ_JBIKBQ010000049.1:0-26539 GCF_058122085.1 Luteolibacter sp.
CCATTTCTCAAGCCACCATGACCAGCGCCAGTCCTACCAAACTCGATTTCGCCAACTCGCCCATCAACCAAGCGCTCACGACCGAGCGGAAAATCGAGCTCTTCTCGCAAATGGTTCGGATCCGCAGATTCGAGCAGGCCGGCCTGAAATACTACCAAGCCGGAAAAATCGGCGGCTTCCTCCACCTCTACATCGGCCAGGAAGCGGTGGCCGTCGGGACGATTTCCCTCGGCGGCGCGGACGACCATTTCATCACCGCCTACCGCGACCACGGCCACGCGCTGGCCGTCGGCATGGGCATGAACGAGTGCATGGCGGAAATGTATGGCAAGCAAACCGGCTGCTCGAAAGGCAAAGGCGGCTCGATGCATTTCTTCGCTCCCGACAAGAACTTCTGGGGCGGCCACGGAATTGTCGCCGGCCAGACTCCACTCGGCCTCGGCCTTGCCTACGGCCTGAAATACCTTGGTAAAGAAGGCTGCTGCCTTTGCTACCTCGGCGACGGTGCGGTCAATCAAGGCGCCTTCCATGAATCGCTGAACATCGCCGCCCTGTTCGGAATCCCCGTCGTTTACGTCATCGAAAACAACGGCTACTCGATGGGAACCTCGCAAAAACGTTCGTCCGCCTACAGCGGCTGCCTCGCCCAACGCGCCGAAGCCTACGCCATCGAATGGGACGTGATCGACGGCTCGGACATCTACGAGGTCCGCGCCAAGACCCACATCGCCATGGAGCGAGCCCGCAAACAGCACAAGCCGACGGTCTTGGAAATCGACACCTACCGCTACTACGGCCACAGCATCGCGGACGCGAACCACAAGAAATACCGGACGCCCGAGGAGATCGAGAACTACAAACAGAACCATGATCCCATCGCCGTGTTCCGCCGCCGTCTCATCGAAGAGGGCGTTTTGACCGAGGAAAGCGCGACCGCCATCAACAAAGCCGCAGCCGACGAGGCCGCCGCTTCCGTGAAATTCGCCGAAGAATCGCCCGCCCCGACGATCGCGGACATCAGCACCGATGTTTACTGGGAAACCGACCACAACACGCCGGCGTCCCAAATCGGCCGCCATTTCTTCAACGATTGATCCATTCCGAAAATCCATTACTTTTCACCATGGCACTGACCCTCGATCAATTGGAAGCCGAAGCCGCCAAGCTCAATCCCACCGAGCGCGCCGCGCTGCTCGATCGGCTTCACGAGCTTGACGAGCTGTCCGATCCAGAGATCCGTGCCGCTTGGAATATTGAGATTCTTCGCAGAATTCGTCAGGTTGATTCCGGCCAAGTCCAACTTCTGGATGGTCCGACCGTGATCGCCGAACTCCGCAATAAGCACGATCTATGACTTTTCGCTTTGAACCGGATGCACGCGTCGAACTGGAGGAAGCGATTCAATATTACCAACAACGAAATGAAGAAGTCGCACAGCATTTCATCACAGCCGTCGAAAACGCGATTTCGCGAGCAATGGCCAATCCGCTGATTTACCGCCTTCAACAAAACCAATATCGCTTCTGTAAAAACGACGTTTTCCCATGCCACTTGGTATTTCGTTTTAAGGAAGATCAGATCGAAATTTTCGCCATCGCCCATACTTCACGCAAACCCGGCTACTGGAACCACAGAGCTTCATAAATTTTCATCCATTACCCCATCTATGTCCCGTATTCTCACTTACCGAGAGGCCCTCCGCGAGGGCCTTGATGAAGAACTCGCCCGCGATCCGAACGTCGTCCTGATGGGCGAGGAAGTCGCCCAATACAACGGCGCTTACAAAGTCACCGAGGGCCTCTGGAAAAAATGGGGCGACAAACGCGTCGTCGATACCCCGATTTCCGAAGCCGGCTTCATCGGCATGGGCATCGGCGCCTCGATGCTCGGCGTTCGTCCGGTGATGGAATTGATGTTCTGGTCGTTCCATTCCGTGGCCTTCGACCAACTCGTCAGCAACGCCGCCTGCGTCCGCTACATGTCCGGCGGTTTGTGCAATTGCCCGATCGTCGTCCGCGGCCCGGCCAACGGAGGCACCGGGGTCGGTGCCACCCACTCGCACATTCCGGAAGGATTGTTCGCCGCATTCCCCGGTTTGAAAGTCTGCGCGCCCGCCACCCCGGCCGACGTCAAAGGCCTGATCAAAGCCGCCATCCGCGACAACGACCCGGTCTATGTCATGGAAAACACCCTGCTCTACGGCACCACCGGCGAAGTTCCGGACGCTGCCGATGGAGATTTTGTGATTCCGCTCGGCCTCGCCGACATCAAACGCGAGGGCTCGGACGTCTCACTCATCGCCCACGGCCGTTCCGTCATTCACTCCTTGGCCGCCGCCGAAATCCTCCAAAGCGAACACGGCATCAACGCCGAGGTCCTCGACCTCCGCTCAATCCGCCCGCTCGATCAGGACGCCATTCTCAAATCAGTGATGAAAACCAACCGCGTCGTCCTCGTTGATGAGTCCAAGCCCTTCGGCGGAGTCTCAGCGATGGTCGCCATGCTGATCCAGGAACACGCATTCGACTACCTTGACGCCCCAATCAAGCGCGTCTGCTCGATCGACGCCCCCGCAATTTATTCACCACACATTGAGCATGAACAACTTCCAAATCCTCGACGGATTGTGGACAAAGTCCTGACCTTGGCTTGATTCGGCATATCTGAATTCGAAAGATGCTCAAATCCGATCGGTCTTTTTGGTTGCCAAGCCCGCTCCCGTTCCTAGCATAACCGCTATGTTCACCCGTTTTACAATCATCATCACTGCCGCTGCTCTGGCTCTCAGCCTCACCTCGTGCTGCTGCCTGTAAATTTGCCTCATTTCCTCAATCCATTAATCACCATGAAAAACCTGCTCCTACTCGTTTCCCTCGCCGCCGTTTCACTCGGCTTCTCCTCGTGCTGCTCGATGTTCGGCACTGGCAGCAGCCAAACCGCCGGCTACCGCACCGAGACCCGCCAAGTCAAAACCTGCGGTTACGACATCGTCACCAAACAAGTGGTCACTCCGGGCGATTCCAAAAGCGGTAAGGGCGGAATGGTCCAAACCATCGAGGAAAAAGTGCCTCGTTACAAAACCGTCACGAAAAAAGTCCGTATCCCTTGCGGACAATGCGCCCGTTTCTACTGCCCGAAAAAGGACTGCTGCGGCACCACTTCGGAATCCACCATGCGGTTGGCCAGCGCCCAAGGCTCTGTCGGCAGCCCAAACATCGGCCTGATTCCAACGATGAAGCCGCTCCCGCTCGGTCCGGTCGTCGTCAAACCCTAATCCGGTCACTGGATCATTTTCAAAGCGCGGAGGAGTCCTGAACTCCCCGCGCTTTTTGTTTTCGTAAAAAGACTGGAAATGCCCTGACATTTTCCCATTCTCACCCCGACTCCACCACCTATCAACACCATGTCTGTGAACATCGAAATGCCCAAACTCTCGGATACCATGACCGAGGGCACCCTCGTCAAATGGCACAAACAAGTCGGCGACTCTGTCGAAATCGGTGACATCCTCGCCGAAATCGAAACCGACAAAGCGACCATGGAAATGGAAGCATTCGATGACGGCGTCATCACCGAAATCCTGATCCAAGAAGGAGAAAAGGCCCCGATCGGTGGAGTTCTCGCCGTGCTCAATGGAGATTCCGAAGCGGTCCACACGCCAGCTCCTCAAGCCGCAGCGGCCGCCGTTGTCGCTCCTGCGAGCGTGGCTCCCGCATCAAAGCCTGCCGCTCCCGCACCACCAGTTCCTGCCAGCGGAGACCGCGTCAAGGCGTCGCCGCTCGCCCGCAAGGTCGCCGCCGATCTCGGTGTGGACCTTTCCACCATCACCGGTTCGGGCCCCGCCGGCCGCATCGTCGCAGAAGACATCCAAGCCGCCGCCTCTCCCGTCAAAACCGCTGCCGCCGCCCCCTCGTCCGAAGCCTCCGCCGCAGCCGCTCTCGCAGCATCTATCAAATCCAAAGCGGCCGCTCCCGCCCCCGTCCCGGCCACCGCACCCCAGGCCATTGTTCCAGCAGCCAAGGAAGGCGACGAAATCATCCAGCTCAGCTCGATGCGCAAAATCATCGCCTCGCGCCTGCTCACTTCCAAGACCACCATCCCCCATTTCTATCTGCACGTCGAGGTGGACGCCGCGCCTCTGATGGCGCTGCGGGCGCAGGTGAATGAACAGGCGGGAAAAACCCACGGCAACAAATACTCCGTCAACGACTTCATTCTCAAAGCCGTCATCAACGCCGCCGAAACCGTGCCGGCCGTCAACGCCTCCTTCGCCGGCGACCACATCGTGAAATACAAACACGTCGGCCTGTCCGTCGCCATCGCGGTCGAAGACGGCCTGGTCACTCCGGTCATCAAACAAGCCGAGTCCAAATCGCTCCTCGCCATTTCCCGCGCTGTCAAGGACTTCGCCATCCGCGCCAAGGACAAGAAGCTCAAACCCGATGAATTCGACGGCGGCACCATCACCGTTTCCAATCTCGGTGCCTGGGGGATCGAATCCTTCGACGCGATCGTCAACCCACCGCAAGCCGCCATCCTGTCCGTCGGTGCCGCCCTCGAAAAACCCGTCGTCAAAAACGGCCAGATCGTCCCCGGCCTCCGCATGAATCTGGGACTCTCCTGCGATCACCGCGTCGTCGATGGCGCGGTCGCCGCCCAGTTTCTATCCGAGGTCAAGAAGCTCATCGAACAACCTGCCCTGATGCTGCTCTGAGCCTCCGGAGTTCCCCTCGCGACCCCGACTCCAACCCGACCATTCAAAGCCTCCCAGCGTTTTGCTGGGAGGCTTCTTTCTTGAAGGATCATCTGTTCACGAAGCTACTCGAACAGGATCAACCCGCACAATTTCCTCCCTTCTCTTCTTGATGATTTCTTCATTTTTGAACTTATAAGATCTTCTTCTTCATAGTGTGAACAAACCGGGAAATTGCTTGTTCCCCAGCGTAACCATGCGGGTTCCACGGCACGAACAAACTGGGCACGGCGCTGTATAAAACCGGAATGACCTCCTGCCTTTTGAAGTCCAAGAGGGTTTCGCCCATCCGTTCCGATGTTATTCCCAGCATTTCCCCGTGTTTTTGAAAATCGTCGAACTTGCGAGACTCAAGCGAACCGTCGCACCATCGGCGCACGTGAAACACTTGGTCATCACAGGAGCCGGAGGTGGTTTGGGAAAAGCGCTCGCAGCGGTTTTCGCAGAGTCCGGCTGGGAAGTTGGGGCACCGGATCGCAACGCACTTGATGTGACTGACGCAGCAGCCATTGGAAGCTACTTTGAGTCTAGGCCGCTTGATTTGCTCGTGTGTGCTGCTGGGATCATCCGGGATGCTCCTTTGGGCCGCATGCGGGAAAATCAGTGGAACGAGGTTCTCGCGGTGAACTATCAAGGCGCTGCGGATTGCGCGGCTGCAGTCTTACCTGGAATGATCCGACAGGGACATGGTCACGTCGTTTTCATTTCCAGTTATTCCGCGCTTCATCCAGCGGCCGGCCAAGCCGCTTATGCCGCGTCCAAAGCGGCCTTGCTCGGGTTGGTCGCCGATCTGGCCGCCAGACATGGACCGTCGAATATCCGGGTCAACGCCATTCTGCCGGGATTCATGGAAACGCGGATGACCCAAACCGTGTCTGACTCGCGGAAAGCCGAAATTCAAGCAGACCACGCTTTGGGCCGCTTCAACGCTCCCGCGGCGGTCGCCAAATTCATCCGCTATCTCCACGAGGATCTCCCCCATACCTCCGGTCAGGTTTTCCAGCTGGACAGCCGGGTTTCGCGATCAGAATGAATTTCAAAGGGTGGACAAATAAAACCTCGAACACCAACCCCTGAAAACCAGATGAAAATCACCAAGAACAAATTCGCCAACGAAGAAGTGGTCCTTGATTTCCACGAATACGAAGGCTGCGAATTCACCAACTGCCGCTTTGTCGTCCTCGGCTACGGTCCCTTCGCCCTCAACCAATGCGAGATCACCAACTGCGAGTTCACCTTCGCCGGCCCGGCCGCCAGCACGATCCAGACGATGTCCACCATCTATCACAACATCGGCGAGCAAGGCAAGCAACTCATTGAGGGCACCTTCGACCAGATCCGCAACGCGGGCGCGAACAAGCCTGCCTGAGATCAATTTAATTGAAATACATGCCTGGTTCGGGTGGTATTCCAAGTGGTAACAAGCCCTCACACGATTCCAACCGGCCATGCGTCATATTATTCTTCTCCCTCTGTTCGTCGCCCCGCTTTATGCGGTGCAGCCACTTGAAATCCAGTTCGACCGGATCGCCACCGGCGGCAAGGAGGTAAGCTCGGCCAAAGAATTCGGTGTCTCCGACGCCTCGCTCGCCTCCAACTGGGAAAGCCACGCGCAACCGGTCGGCAACGGCCGCATCGGAGCGATGGTCTTCGGCAGCCCGCTGCGGGAACGCATCCAGTTCAACGACAGCAGCCTGTGGACCGGCGGCGCGAACCCGTCCGGCGGCTACGACGTCAACGAATTCGGGTGCTATCAGAATTTCGGCGACTTGTATCTTGAAATGGAAACCGGCTCCCCGCCGGAAGGACCCGCTCCCGAAGGATTTTCAAGAACCCTGAACCTCGCGGACGCCGTCCATCGCACCGTTTGGAAACAAGCGGGAACCACCTTCACCCGCGAGGTTTTGGCCAGCCATCCGGACCAGGTCATCATCGTCCGAATCACCGCCGACCAACCCGGAAAAGTCGCCGGAAAGCTCAAACTAACCGGAGCTCATGGCGAGACCAGCACGACCCTCGGCACCGCCACCGCGTTTTCCGGCACGCTTGCCAACGGTCTCCGCTACGCCGCGCGCGTTGATGTGTCATGTGACGGCGGCAAGGTGACGAGCTCCGGTGACCAGGTTTCCTGGTCGGGGAACTCCGCCACTCTCGTGCTCGCCGCCACCACCGATTACGCGCTCGATCCGGCGAAAAATTTCCGTTCAGGCGTCGACCCCGCCGAGACGGTCGTCAAACAGGCCGCCGCCGTGGAGGGCAAAAATTACGAGGCCCTCAAGGCGGCGCACATCGCGGATTTCCAATCCCTGATGGGCCGCGTCGATCTCGATCTGGGTCCGCCACCTGTTGGAAAATCCGTCGAGGACCGTTTGGCCGCGTACAAGGACGGCGCCGCCGATCCGCACCTCGAGGCGTTGATGTTCCAATACGGCCGCTACCTGCTGATCTCAAGCTCCCGTGGATTTCTGCCGGCGAACCTGCAGGGCCTGTGGAACGACCGCAACAACCCCCCCTGGTATTCCGACTACCACACGAACATCAACCTCCAGATGAACTACTGGCTCGCCGAGCCCGCCAACCTGACCGAGTGCGTGCGGCCGCTGGTCGATTGGACGGTCGCGATGATCCCCGGGAGCCGCACGGCCACCTTGAAGGAATTCGGCGAGAAAACGCCCGGCTGGACGATGCGCACGTCCGTGAACATTTTCGGCGGAAACGGCTGGAAGTGGAACCTGCCCTCCTCCGCGTGGCTCGCCCAGCATTTCTGGGACCACTACGCGTTCACCGGCGACAAGGCCTATCTGGCGGAAACCGCATGGCCCGTCCTGCGTGACGTTTCGGAATTCTGGCTCGATCACCTCGTCGAAAAGGACGGCAAGCTCGTCGTGCCGCAAGGCTGGTCACCCGAGCACGGCCCGCGCGAAGACGGCGTGGCCCACGACCAACAGATCGTCTGGGACCTTTTCACCAACCTGCTCGACGCGTCCAAGGCGCTCGGCAAAAAGGATGCCCTCGTCGAAAGAACCGCCGCCGCCCGCGAGAAACTGCCAGGTCCGAAGATCGGCTCATGGGGACAGATCATGGAGTGGACCACCGAGCGTCCGGAGCTTGAAAAGTCCGGCCACCGCCACACCTCGCACCTCTTCGCCGTCCATCCCGGCCGCCAAATCAGCCTGACCGGCACGCCCGATCTGGCAAAGGCCGCGGCCGTTTCCCTCCAGGCGCGCGGCACCTCCGGCGACTCCCGCCGCTCCTGGACCTGGGCGTGGCGCACCGCCTTGTGGGCGCGTCTCGGCGAGGGCGCAAAGGCCAGCGACATGATCCGCGGCCTGCTCACCTTCAACACGCTGCCCAACCTCTTCACCTCGCACCCGCCGTTCCAGATCGACGGCAACCTGGGCATCACCGCGGGCATTTGCGAGACCTTGCTCCAGTCCCATGCGGATGAGATTTCACTTCTTCCCGCAGTCCCTCCCGGATGGAAAACCGGCAGCGTGAGCGGTCTCAAGGCGCGTGGAAATTTCGGCGTCGATGTGCGATGGCGGGACGGCAAGCTCACCGCCGCCACTCTCCGCTCGGAATTGGGCAACCCCGTGGTCCTCCGCATCCATGGCAATCCGGCAGCCATCACGCTTCAGGAAAAATCCGGCGGCAGCGCCCGGCTCACCGCTCAGGACGGCGTCTTCCGCTTCCCCACCACCACCGGGACGCAGTATCAGATCACTCCCGAGTGATCCTGGCGAACGGTTGGAAATTTCGTCGGTTCTTCCAACAACCGGGAGCTTGCACCGGAACAAGCCCTCGGGCATGTTTCACTTGTGACTCGAAAATTGCGCATCGCTTTTGCAGCGCTCCTCGGATTTCTATCCGAGGGCCCCACGCGCGCGGACGAGCCGGTCGCCATCGCCGCCACGCCCAAGGTGGTGGTGATTCCGATTCGCGGCCAGATCGCGAAGCCCGAGCTCTACATTCTCCGCCGCGGCTTGAAGGAAGCCATCGAGGACAAGGTGGACACCATCGTCCTCGACATGGAAACGCCCGGCGGCTCGCTTGAAGTCACCTTCGAGATGCTCAAGGCGCTCGGAAAATTCCCGGGAAAAACGGTGACTTACATTAACCGCGAGGCGATTTCCGCCGGTGCGCTCATTTCCGCCGGCACCGATGAAATCTACTTCGCGCCCGACGGCATCATCGGCGCGGCCGCTCCCGTGCTGGCCACCGGCATGGAAATCGAAAGCACCATGCGCGGGAAAATCGTCAGCTACCTCAAGGCCAGGGTCCGCTCGATGTCCGAGGGCAAGGGTTATCGGGGGGAGGTGATTTCGGCGATGATCGACATGGAATCCGAACTCAAGATCGGGGATGAAGTGATCAAACAAAAGGGGGAGCTGCTATCACTAACCGCGCAGGAGGCCGTGAAAACCTACGGCGATCCGCCGCAACCGCTGCTCGGCGCGGGAATCGCCGAAAACCTCGAAGCCTTGTTGGACCGGCTCCATGGCGCGGGAAACTATTCGGTCAAGACCCTCGAAGTCACGTGGTCGGAAAGACTGGCGCAATATCTCACCCGGATCACTCCGCTGCTGCTCGGGCTCGGGCTGGTTTGCCTGTTCATTGAGTTCAAGACCCCCGGATTCGGAGTGTTCGGGATTTCCGGAATCACCCTGCTCGGCTTGGTCTTCTTCGGCCAGTTCGTCGCGGGTCTTTCAGGACACGAGCCCGTCCTGTTCTTCCTGCTAGGCCTGGCCCTGGTCGCCGCCGAGCTGTTCTTCTTTCCGGGCGTGATGCTGCTGGCGGTGTCCGGGGCCGCCTTGATGTTAGGGTCGCTGGTGTGGGCGATGACCGATCTCTGGCCCAGCGAGCCGATTCCGATTTCCGGCGACGTGTTCGTGATGCCGTTGGTCAACGTCCTGTCTGGAGTGGTTCTGGCGGTGCTGCTGTTCGCCGCCCTTTTGAAATACCTTCCCAATGGCGGACTGTGGGACCGGATGGTCCTCAACGCCGCCGTGGGCGGCGAGCCGGTGGCGGCGCGTCCGTTGACTGGAGACGGAGAAGCCAGCGCCGCGGACTTGGTTGGCAGGACCGGCATCGCCGCCACCGCGCTCTTCCCTAGCGGGCAGGTGGACATCGGCGGCAGTCGCTACGAGGCGCGGCTCGCGATGGGTTTCGCGGAGGCGGGCACGCCGGTGATCGTCACCGGGCTTGCGGAATTCGGCCTGATTGTGGAGGTTTTGTCATGACGTTGATCATCCTGCTTTTTGTCATCGGGATTCTGCTCATTGCCGTGGAGGTGATCGTGCCCGGCGGGATTCTCGGCTCGATCGGGGCGTTGATGATGTTCGGCGGCTGCGTCATGGCTTTCCTGGAATACGGAACCGCTGGTGGAATCACGGCCGCCATCGCGGCCTTTGTGATCGGTGGCCTCGCGATCTTCCTCGAATTCCGCATCCTGCCGAAAACCAAGCTGGGCAAACGCGCCTTCCTCACCCGTGAAATCACCGCGGTCAGCGCGGCCCTCGGCAAGGAGGCGCTTGAGCTCGTGGGCAAATCCGCCGAAGCGCTCACCATGCTCTCGCCCAGCGGCTATGTCCGTGTCGATGGCCGCCGCTATGAAGCTTTCTGCCAGTCCGGCCAGGCGCCCGCAGGTTCCGCGCTCGAAATCATCGGCGCGGACAATTTCCGTCTCATTGTCACTCTCACCAAGAACTAACCAAATACCACCGCCATGTTTCCCACCATTATCCTCGTCGTCATCGCCATCGCCGGCATCTTGCTTGCTGGAATCATCCTCTCCTTCTTCAGCGTCTGGCTCCGCGCCTGGCTTGCGGGCGCTTACGTCGGATTCACCGAGCTCGTCGCCATGCGGCTCCGCCAGGTGCCATACGGCATGGTGGTCGATGCGCGGATCACCGCGAAGAAGGCCGGCATCGAGATTCCGATCAACGACATTGAAGCCCACTTCCTCGCCGGCGGAAACGTCATCCCGTCCATCCAGGCGCTCATCGCCGCACAGAAAGCCGGCATTGCATTGGATTGGAACCGCACCTGCGCGATCGACCTCGCCACCAAGGGCTCCGGAAAAAGCGTTGTCGAAGCCGTCCGCACTTCGGTTGATCCGAAAGTCATCGACTGCCCGAACCCCGCGTCCGGCCGCACCACCATCGACGGCGTGGCCAAGGACGGCATCCAGGTGAAAGTCCGCGCCCGCGTCACCGTCCGCACCAATCTCGACCGCTTCGTCGGCGGTGCGAAGGAGGAAACCATCATCGCCCGCGTTGGCGAGGGCATCGTCACCACCATCGGTTCCGCGGAATCTTACAAGACGGTGCTCGAATCCCCGGACTCGATTTCCAAAGTCGTCCTGCACCGCGGCCTCGATGTGGGCACCGCCTTTGAAATCCTCTCCATCGACATCGCGGACGTGGATGTCGGTGAAAACGTCGGTGCCCAGCTCCAGGAGGCGCAGGCCGAGGCGAACAAGAACATGGCCCAGGCCCAGGCGGAAATCCGGCGCGCCGCCGCCGTCGCGCTTGAACAGGAAATGGTCGCCCGCGTCGCAGAAATGAAAGCGAAGGTCGTCGAGGCGGAGGCCCAGGTGCCGCTCGCCATCGCCGAAGCGTTCCGCAGCGGCCGTCTAGGCGTGATGGATTATTACAAGATGGAAAACGTCAAGGCCGACACCCAGATGCGCACCAACATCTCGAAACCCGAAGGCACCTGATGAAACCTAACCCAAAAAGTCATGAACTGGATCTTCGATAACTTTCAAATCGTCGTCCTCGTCCTGCTAGGCGTGGGCTCGCTGGTGAAGAGCGTGCTCGAAGCCAAAGCCAAGGCGGCCCGGGAGCGTGAGGAAACCTACCATCCCGAGGACGTCTTCGCGCCGGATGAAGACTACGGCGAGCCGCAGCGGCGGACCATGCCATCCGTGCCGCCGCCCTTGCGGCAAGCGGGATATGAGATGGAGGCGGCCTCTGAAGCCGCCAAGGCCCTCAAGCACCAGCAAGACCTCGCCGAGCGCCTGCGCCAGATTCGCGAGACCAAGGCCACCACCACCGGCGGTGCCGCGGCGACCCGCGCGCGCGTCGCGGCCAAAGGGGTGGCGAAGTCTGCGGCGCAAGTTCCGGCAAGTATCCGCGCGCGCCTGCGGGATCCCGTGGAAGTGCGCCGCGCCTTTGTCATGCGCGAGATACTCGATACCCCTGTCGGCCTCCGCTGAGTGGAAACATGATCGCCGTCGAATCCACTAACCAAGGCCTGTTCCGTCCTCTCGAAACTCGTGAAATCACCATACTTTCTCATCGCCACATTGCTCCTCACGCTAGCAGGACTCCATGCGGCCCAGCCGCTCAACATCCTGTTCTTCACGCCGCATGTGGACCAGCTCGCCGCCGAGGGCCGGCGTTTCGAGCATGCCTATTCCACCGTCGCCGTCTTGCCAGCCGGTGCGCCAGACCATGTTCACCGGCCTTTACCCCCACCGCAGCGGCTCGATGGGGTTCTTCCCGGTCAAACCGGAAGTCCGCACGCTCAATGAACAACTGCGCGACGCCGGCTACCTGATCTCCCGATTCGGCAAGGGCAAGCACCTCCAGCCATCGGAGAAATTCTGCTCGGAAGTGGGCGACGACACGATCAGCCGCCGTCCGTCGAAACTCGCCGAGGTCACGCGCATGGTCCTGCGGAAAGCGCGCGAACAAGGGCGGCCGTTTTTCCACAACGTCAATTGCTACGACCCGCACCGCCCGTTCATCGGCATGAAAGGCTCCGACGACCTCGCCGAAGGTGAGCCGCCCAGCCGCTATATCAAAACGGAGGAAATCACCGAAGTCCCCGGCTTCCTCGAAGACCTGCCCGCCATCCCGAACCTCGACGGCCGCTCGTTCCTGCCCGCGCTCAAGAGTGAAAAGATGACCGGCTGGGACCAGGTCTTCACCGTTTACAACGCCGCCTTCGGCAACAACTGGCTGCCGATGCGCTGCATGCGCACCAGGGATCGCTTCGCCGCCGCCTTCGCCCACCGCGACAGCAAGGAACTCGTCCCCGCCGTCCTCGAAAAAATGAAACAGGAATATGACGGCAAGAAGCCGTAGGACGCACCCGTCCTTTTCCCTTCAACCTGTAATCCGCAGCTGGAAGCGTGGGTTGCTCCCGCCGAGCGGATTACAATCGCCTCCGAGCAGCGCAGGACATCGTCAAGGCAGGTCTTCCGCTTGAATCCGCGATGCGATTGCCCACCAACCAGGAAACCGCGGTTCTGATTTCCCAATGCGATCATGAGGGTGCCACCGCGAAGACAGCCCGTTCACGGCGAGGTGAGCTTGAATTTCCCGATTCCACGTTCCGCCTTGCTTCATCGCGGCGGATGCCCTTCTCTCCGCCCGCATGTCCTCACTTCCTACCGCTGACCTCCTGGCGCTCGACACGGCTGGCTTGAAAAGCCGCCTGTCGAAACTCAGGAGGTATCTTTGACGTCCCGAAACTCGAAAACGAAATCAACACGCTCGAGGAGGCGATGGGCGCGCCCGAGTTCTGGAACGACTCGGACAAGGCGAAATCCATCAGCTCCAAGGCCGCCGGGCTGAAGAAAAAGCTCGAAGGCTTCCTTAAGCTCGAAGCCCGCGTGGCGGACATCGATGAAGGAATCTCCCTCGCCAAGGAATACGATGACGCCGACCTCGCCCGCGAGGCGATCACCAACGCGAAGAGCCTGGAGGCTGACATCCGCTCTTACGAATTGCTGACGTTGCTCGACCAGCCGAGCGACATTTCCCCTTGTTTCCTCGTGATTTCCGCCGGCGCGGGCGGCACGGAAGCGTGCGATTGGGCGCAAATGCTCCACCGCATGTACACCCGCTGGGCCGAGCGAAAAGGCTACACCGTCGAGACGCTCGACTGGCAGGACGGCGACGAGGCCGGCCTGCGCACCGCGACGTTGAAGATCACCGGCGACTACGCCTACGGCTTCCTGAAAAACGAACGCGGCGTCCATCGGTTGGTCCGGATTTCCCCCTTCGACTCCGCTGCCAAGCGCCACACGTCGTTCGCCTCGATCGACGCGACTCCGGAAGTTTCCAAGGAAATCAAGATCGAGATCAACGAGAAGGACATCGAGATCACCACCACCCGCTCCGGCGGCAAGGGTGGTCAGAACGTCAACAAGGTGGAAACCGCCGTCATCCTGCGCCACCTTCCCACTGGCATCCTGATCCGCTCCACCGCCGCGCGGACGCAGGGCGCGAACCGCGAGCTCGCCTTCGACATCCTCAAAGCCAAGCTCTACACGATCGAGGAGGACAAACAAAAAGCCGAGGCCGACCGCGCCTACGGCGAAAAGGGCGACGTCTCGTGGGGGAACCAGATCCGCTCCTACGTGTTCCAACCCTATCAGAAGGTCCTCGACCTCCGCACCGGCGAGGAAACGAACAACATCCAAGCCGTCATGGACGGCGATCTCGACGCGTTCATCGAAGCCAAGCTCCGCGGCAAGATCCGGGTGAAGGGCGCGAAGGACGAGGACGATTGACCGAGGTCCTCAGCGACTCGACCCGCCGCCGGCTCTGTCTGATCTTCATGATCGTGTGGAGTTTGCGTGAGCCGCACCGTGGCGGCGATCACCGGTCGCCGCGAGTTTCCTCTTCATGATCGGCTTCGCCCTCTCGTGTTTCATATTTTCCGGAGTCTTGCCGAGCCCACAACTTCTTCCAGTGTCTGTGGGGATATGAAAACCATCATCGACCTGCCCGACGCCGTGTTTCTGAAAGCCAAAAACCTCGCCATGAAGCAGGAAATCACACCCATGGGCCGACGATCCGACCCGTCCTGATCACTTCCGCTTCTTCACCGCCTTCTTTTGCTCGAAGCTCACCGCCTTCGGATCGAACGCCTCGGGATCGTAGCCGGGATGCGCCCACTCGATTTCGCCGTGCAGCGCCTGCATGTATTGGAAGGTCCCGCCGAAATCCTCCGGCGGGCAGGCGCGCTCGCCTTCGAGCACTTCCGGTCCGCCTTCACCAGCGGCCCATTTTTCAAAGACGATCTCATGGATCCACTCGTCAGCGAAATCATAGCGGTAAAGAATCCGGATCGGCAGCCGGCGTTTCCCGAGGAAACCCTTCACCTTCAGCACCGCCTCGTCCTGGAACTCGCCCGCCGTCTGGTCTTCCAGCCCGATCGGGCCGATGACATCGACGAGCCGCTTGCCCTTGCCGTGGCGGAACTCGTGCGGGCTCTTGTTATCCCAGCCCATCACCGACTGGATCGCGTCGCTGAACTCGATGAAGGTGATGTCCGCGGAAATCGAAAAGCGCCGCCAGATCTGCGGTTGGATCCCGTAGAGAAACACCTTCACCACCACCCGGTTTTCGTCCTTTGCCTTCGCCATGCCGCGAGCTTGTGAACGCTGCGCGGAAAAAATCAAATCGGAATTCGTGCGGATTTCCGCCCGCCCACCGCCATCAAAAATCACCGCCAACAAATCCCTTGGCAGGACGCGCCGCCGCGCTACCCTCACCGACACTCCCAATGATTCGTTTCCTCTCCGCCTTCGCCGTAATCGCGCTCGTCCCGTCCGCTTTTGCCAAACCCATCGACTCGTTGCTTTCCGCCGATAATCTCTGGGCGTAAAAGCCCGACGAGTTTTTCGCGGCCGCCGCCCAGCTCGACTACAAATGGACTTCCGCCACCCGCGACTCACTGCGAGTGGCCGGGATGGAGCTCACCGCCTACGGCCTCCCCGCCGTCGAAAGCATCGCCCGCTTCAAGGACGGAAAACTAGCGGAAATCACGGTCATGCTCTATGCCCGGGGTGATGCCGGGGAATTGGCCAAAGAAAAATTCGACGCCCTCGTCCGCACGTCCGCCGAGACGCTGGACAAGATCACAAAGACCAAGTTCACCCTGCGGGGGAAGGATCCAAAGAACGCGGTGAAAGCCGACGGATTGATCTGGCAGACGGACCAGGCGCACTACCTCCTCGAGTTCAGTTTCACCAAGGAAGTGAGGACCCGCGACATCCCGTTTCGCGCGGAATTCGTGAGGCTGGAAATCACGCCGCCGGATCCGGACTGGGGCCGAGTCGCCTCGGTGAAAAGCACGTCATCCACGAAATTTGACGGCGCTGCACACGTCAAGCGGGACACCACCAGCGGCGACGTCTGGCTCGGGGATGTCCCGATGGTGGACCAGCAGGAGCTCGCGCAGGCGGCTAACAGCTCCGCGGAAGGTGGCACGAGCAGCAGTGCGATGCTCGGCGTCCTTAAAAAACTCAGCACCCGTCTCAAGGTGCGCGTGCGGGAAGTCGAAAAATCCGACGTCAAACAAATCCTCGGACTCATCAGCGATTACAATCGAGCCGCCAAACGCGCCGACGCCGCGCCCCTGCCCGAGCAGGGCAGCATGATCGACATGGGCGAAATCTATCGCGCGATGAACGTGGACGTCCTCCGCGAAGTGCGGACCAAAAACAAATCCGACCTGACCCGCTTCCAGCGCGCCGTCCAGTCCCACATCGACGAGGGAACTCCCCTGTTATGGACGGTGATGCTCGGCAAAGTGCCCGAACCCCGCATCCCGCAAAACGCGGGCGGCCACATGCGCTTGATCATCGGCTACAACCCCAAAACCGCCGAAATCCTCTTTTCCGACTCGTGGGGAGCCGGCCACGAACTCAAGCGCATGTCCACCGCCGACGCGTGGACGATCACGACCGGCGCGACGAGCATCGAGCCGTTTTAAGGTCCGTTGTTCGCACCCGCCAAAGGCTCGTCGCCGTCAAATTTACCGCTTTGCCATTTCGCGGAACGGCGATAGCCTCTCGCTTTTCCCGCGATTCCATGCCCACTCCCGATCTCTACGCGAAACACGTGCTGCCCACCTACGGGCGGTTCCCGCTGGTCCCCGTGCGCGGCTCCGGCTGCCGGCTCTGGGACGAGACCGGGAAGAGCTACCTGGATTTCTGCATGGGCATCGCCGTCTGCTCGCTCGGCCACTGCCACCCGCGGCTGGTCGAAGCGATCCGCCACCAGGCGGGCGAGCTGATGCATGTTTCCAATCTCTATCAACACCCGCTCCAGGCCGAGCTGGCGGAGGAAATCAACGAGCACCACGTCCGCCTTCCCGGAAAAATCTTTTTCTCCAACTCCGGCGCCGAGGCGAACGACGGGCTGATCAAAGCCGCCCGCCGCTTCGGCCTGAAACGCCCGCAGCCCGACGGCTCGCAGCGCTACGAGGTGCTCACGTTCTTACAATCCTTCCACGGCCGCACGCTCGGCTCGATGGCCGCCACCGGCCAGGCGAAAATCCAGGAAGGCTTCGATCCGCTGCTGCCCGGCTTCCGTCACCTGCCGTTCAACGACATCGCCGCGCTCGAAGCCGCCATCCGTCCGGAGACCGCGGCCATTCTGTTGGAGCCGATCCAAGGCGAAGGCGGCGTGAACTGCGCGACGCCGGAATTCATCCGCGCGGTCGCCGGAATCTGTGAGAAACACGACCTGCTGTTGTTTTTTGACGAGGTCCAGGCTGGCTTCGGCCGCTGTGGCGACGCGATGGCCTGGCGCATGATCGCTCCGGAAATCGAGCCCGACGGCATTTCCTGGGCCAAGGGCATGGGCGGCGGCGTGCCGATCGGTGCGTTCTGGCTCAGCGACCGCGAGATCAGCCATGACGGCACCACGCTGTCTTCGTTGCTAGGTCCCGGCTCGCACGGCTCCACTTACGGCGGCAACCCGCTCGTCTGCGCCGCCTCGCTCGCGGTGCTCAAGGAAATCCGCGAGCAGGAACTGCCCATGAACGCTATCCTCCAGGAAGTCCGCATCCGCGAAACCGTGCGCTCGTGGAAGCTCCCCGTCGTCACCGAAGTCCGCGGCCAGGGCCTGCTGCTAGGCATCGCCCTCGACCCCGCGCTCATCCCGACACCGGAAGGCAAAACCCCCGCGCTGGTCATCGTCAGCCGTCTGATGGAGCGCGGCCTGATCGTCCCGCCCGCCGGACCGAACACCTTCCGCCTGCTGCCTCCGCTCAACGTCACCGACGACGAGGTGGACGAGGCGCTGGTCACCATTCACTCCGTGCTTGCCGAGTTCTAAATCATTTACTTTTCATGCAACATCTCCTCTCCATCGAGCAACTCAGCGCCAAGGAAATCCAGCGCTTGCTGGACTCCGCCGCGCATTTGAAACTGCAGCGTGGCCGCGAAGGCCAGCCGCTTGCCGGGCAGACCTGGGCGCTCATTTTCACCAAGTCGTCCACCCGCACGCGCGTCTCGTTCGAGGTCGGCATCCGCGAGCTCGGCGGGTTCCCGATGTTTCTATCCGGCAACGACATCCAGCTCGGCCGCGGCGAGCCGATCAAGGACACCGCCCGCGTGCTCGGCCGGATGGTGCACGGCACGATCATCCGCACCTTCGCCCAGCAGGACGTGGTTGATTTCGCGGAGTTCTCCGGCATCCCGACGATCAACGCGCTCACCGACGACGAGCATCCCTGCCAGATCCTCGCCGACCTTCTGACCATCCAGGAAAAGCTCGGCACTTGGGAAGGCAGGAAAGTCGCGTTCATCGGCGACGGGTTTTCCAACATGACGATCTCCTGGATGTGGGCGGCCAAGCGCCTCGGTTTCGAGCTTGCCGTGGCCTCGCCCGTTTCCTGCCAGCCACCTGCGGAGTTTCTCGCGAAACTCGATGCGCCCAACGTCAGCATCACCACGGACCCGGCGGTCGCCGCCGAGGGCGCGCACGTGATCAACACCGACGTCTGGCTTTCCATGGGCCAGGAAGGGCAAAAGGAAAAGGAGCAGGAGTTCGCCGGCTTCCAGGTCGAGGCCGGACTGCTCGCGCACGCCGTGCCGGGCCACATCGTCCTCCACTGCCTGCCCGCCTACCGCGGCAAGGAAATCAGCGAGGAAGTGCTCGAGCTCCACGCCGACACGATTTTCCAACAAGCGGAAAACCGCCTTCACGCGCAGAAAGCCGTCCTCGTCGCGCTCGCCCGCTGAAGCCGCCCGTCACCACCACACCCGCGAAACCGCCTCGATCCCGCCGTGGCACGCCAGCGACCATGCCAGCACGCGCCGCCGGCGGGCTAATCCAGTGGCATGATCTTCGCGGGCATCTCCATGGCTTCAACTTTACGAAAAGCCTCTCTCAGATCGTCTTGATGAATCGCGGCCCACTCAGTGACAAGCCCCCTGGCTCTCGGCGGGAACTGCCCTTCGATAAACGCAAGGGTTTCAATATCGACAACCGCCTTACGCCCGGCGTAAAGCGCGTGAAAATGAGGCGGCGAGTGATCGCCGAAATACATCTGGATGACGATGCCGTAAAATCGTGAAAGCTCAGGCATGGGCGTGTAGCTGGCGCAATGCGGGAAAGACGTCTTCAGGTCGCTTTCCGGTCAGCTTCATATAGAGCGCATCCGGGCAAAGGTCGATTTCTCCAGGCCATTCGGGATGCCCGTCATTTGTAAGGATGACCTGCTCGAAAAACCCGGGTTCCAACCATGCGGCAAAAATCCCGCGTCCCGCGAACGATGACAAATCCACTTCTCCGCAAGCCCCGTCTTCAAACCGGAGGAATAGCTTGTAGCCGTCTCTGGGGGCTAACTCCATGAGTCTCATGCGGATGAAGCTACCGCGGACCCTCCGGTTTGTCGAGACCCCCATTTTGAAGCGTTTCAAAGTGACTTCGCTCAATCTGCTTGACCGGGCCAAACCCGAAAGCCCATGGATTCGAAATGACGGTCAAAGCCAAAGATCCGCTTCAATCCCGCTCGCTTCATCAGAACGGCCGAAATGCAGTCGGTGAACGACACCCCTTGATCCGCGAACTTTCGCATCAAGACCAGCGCCTTGGCCCAGTCCTCTTCGCCCGCACGGAGCCACTCAATGCCCGAATCCATGGCGTCCTGCCCCCACTGCGCTGCAAAAGCGTAATGGCTCCGCCCGGCAATCAGTGTTACGGACTCGCCGAGGATATGTGCAGAAGAAACGAGCCGATACCCGCGTTGTCCCACCTCGCTCCAGGATTGCCGCGCGATCGCGTGAAACTGATCCCCGGCGATTTCGAAGGCGTCGCCCAGAATCAGGGTGTTCACTGTGTGGCCGAGCGTGAGCTCGCCGATTCGCCGGCAGAGCCTGCCACGCTCACTCATATTGTGCCTTGCCCGTATCCGGCCCCGTGTGCGATGGCCCATTCATGAGCGAAATCATTTTCGAAGTGCGTGAGGACGAGATGGACGGCGGTTTCGTCGCCATCGCTCTCGGTCATGCCATCGCCACGCAGGGCGTGACCCTCGAGGAACTGCGGGAGATGGTGCGCGATGCCGTGCATTGTCATTTTGCCGATGGCGAACCCGGCCCGATGCCGAAAATCATCCGTTTGCACTTTGTGCGTGATGAAGCGATGGCGGTGTGAAAATCCCACGCGACATCAACGCTTCCGATCTCATCCGCGCGCTGCGGGTGCTGGGTTATGAGCGCACGCGGCAGGACGGCTCCCACATCCGCCTGACGACCACCGTTGGTGGGACGCATCACGTCACGGTTCCCGATCATCGCCCGCTGAAAACCGGCACCTTGCCGGGCGGCGTCTTGAAACCCGTAGCCGCCCACCACAATCTCACCATCGAGAAATTGCTCGAAAAGATCGGTTTGTAGGCCTTCGGGAAGTGGTTTCATCAAAATTACAAGCCGTTGATTTTTTCCGGCAACCCTCCTCCATTTGTCTGGTGAAGACGTTCCTGGACGAAAGCTTTCAACTCTCCGGGATACCAGAACCAGTGCGGAGAGGATTCTTCTTCCGGCGACGATAGGCAGTCCATGGCGGTTGAATCCATTGTGAAAGCCCATACGTGCGAGGGCGCGTTTGATCGGATTTTGGGCGATAAACTTGTCACCGCCGAACCCCCGTCGACTGGCAGATCGCCCACGGTTTGCTTGATGAAGAGCACCTGCTCGGCGCGGGGCGGGTGACCGGCTTTGTCAGTTCATCCTCGAGGAAAACGAGATTGTCGCCGTGCCCATCTGGTGTGCCGCGGCATGGCATCTCCAAGACCGCGACACCATCATCGGCTGGGATCCGGTCAGAACCTCGCGCTGACGCGCAACGCCCTGTTGGCGATCATCCCGTTCGATGAAAAGAACAACCTGCCTTCCTTGGTAGTCGATTACCAGGATCGCAAGCAACTGGCCATCGATCTGATCTTGAAAGCAAGGCCGTTCCCATGACCTCTCCAGCCAAACGCCCTGGGTTGGGCGGATTTCGTTCGCATTTTTGACAGAAGGAGTCGGGAAATGTGATTCCCAACCCAGAGCCATCGTCGGAAGCTATTCTACGCCGTCGTCCTTACCGATGAAGCGCGCTGTGTATTCGGGATCAAGTGTTCCGAAAAGCTTGTCCCAGAACAGCGTGTAGAATCCGAAGTTGTATTTCGGATGCTCATGATGTTCCGCATGAAAGGTGGATGTCCCGATCAGCCGCAGAAGCGGCACCGACCGCAGGTTTCGCGGGAAGGGCTCGACTCCCGAATGGCCGAGCGTGCCGAACAGCACGTTGAGCGAAAGGTAGGCGACGAGTCCCCCAAAGGTCATCGGGTAAAGCACGAGGAAAGCGATCATCAGCCCGCCGAACCCGGCAACCTCCAACGGATGGAGCACGAACAAGCTGATAGGGTTGGTGGTCTCGTGGCGGTGGTGGAACCGGTGAACGAGACCAAACCAGCGGGGGTGGTGCGCCAGGCGGTGGAAGACATACATCCCGAAGTCCATGAACATCACCATCAGAAAGCAATCCAACAGGCTTGTCGCAAAACCGCCCGGTCTTAAAACGACCAGGCCTTTTGTCCAGAGCCACCATCCCGCGATGGACACGCTTGCATTCAAGGCGACGGAGGAAAGCGCCGCGGCGATTTCCAGCGGTCTCATGGGCTCCCATCGGTCGAAGATCCGCCGTCCTTGGAACAGCCGGCCCAGCAGCCTCGACCCGGTGAAGATCGCCACGTTCGCCAGCAGGAAGAATTGTCCCGCTTCGAATGGCGTGGCGGCTTTGAGTCGATCGAGCATGGATGGAGGAGGATCTTTTCCCGATAAAGCATTGAAATCGTTTGGTGCTGGTTGACCGGTCGACCTCCGACACCGCCTGTCTGCACAAACGTTTCAAATCGACCAACGCCATGAGTAAACAGACAGGGATGCAGGCCTAGGCACCAGCCGGGATTGAGGATTTTAACGGGATTCCCCAGGAGCGGCTCCGTGGCATCGTGCGCGAGGGCCTCCAGGCGATGTTCGAGCAGGAGTGACCTCGCTGGGGGCGAAACTTGCCGCCCGACTGCGAGCGTTCATCTCCGCGTCGAGCGCCTCGATGCTTGGGCGCTTGCTTCCCGGAACGGGGCCCCGAAGGCGAGGTCCATGGCGATGGAATGCGGTAAGAAATGTCCGGTCTGTGACAAGGGGCGTGGAGCAATCCGCAACGACATGGGCTATCTTGCAAAAGGAAGGGGAAGGCGTCTTTCAATCGAGGGCGCATCCTCCTTTCGGCCAGCACGGAAAAACACCGAACTAACAAACATCATGAAGACCAACGTAATCAGACTAAGGCAACTCGGCGGCGGCGTGGTTGCGGCCTTGTTGATATCCAGCCAGACGGCTCCTGCCGACAACCTGCCTGCCAGCGTGGTCTGGGGCAAAGTCGTCAACAATCAGAGCATCATTCCCGGCACCGACGCGAAACCGTTCAACAGCTACAACCAGCCGTCTTTGAATACGGCTGGCTACGTGGTGTTCCGGGCGCGTAGCAAGGGGCCGCAACCGGTGAGCGGCATCTACGCGAGGAACATGCTGGCAGCGGGCGAGACCATCCGGATTGCGGACCGCTCCACCAAGGTTCCCGCTCCGAACAACCTCGCCTCGGAATTCAACGAGTTCCCCTCGATTCCGCGGATTTCGATGAAGTCTCAAACCATGGCCACGCGTGGAAACTCCCAGCCTGTCTGGACCTATCTGGTGAACGGCACGGATACCAGAGCGGGCACCAACGGGATCTTCCTTAATCCGGGCGGAACACTCATCACTGGCGTCGGCTTGCTGGGGGCGGTCCCGTGGACGGAAGCTTCGGTGCTTGGGGTGGACTATTTTCCTTACATGGCGGTCCCCGGGGTGAGTCCGGTAACTCGCTTTGACGTCTTCCCCGGCTCCCCGGCACTTGCCGCTGGCGATTTGATCGTCTTCAAGGGGAACTACACCCTGGCGGGAGAAGGAAAGACCGGGGTGTTTTTCCGTGATCCGGTCAGCGGCGACGGAGTCTTGCCCGTGCAGACGATCGCCAACAGCAGCACCGTGATTCCGAATCTTCCAACAGGTATCGCCGGTGTGCCCTTCGGTTCGACGGCTCCCCCGAGCGCGGCGGGAGGCCTGGCGGTGTTCGCCGGTTTCGATAACGAGGGTTCACCGACCTACGGCGGGATTTATCTCGCGCCGCTCATTCCCACTCCCCCGCTCACCACCGTGATTGGCATCGGCGACCCGGTTCCGGGTGAGAGCGAGGCATCCTTCAACCGGTTTGGCGAAGCCTTGTCCTTCGACGGTCGTTATGTCGCCTTCTGGGGGGCGTGGGGTCAAGAGACAGTCACCCTTTGGCTGGATTGTCCGACGGATGGAAATGCCGACGTGCTCGCCTATTGCAGGGAATTCTTCGGAGACAACTATCCGGTCACAGTGCCGGCGAACCAAGGCATCTTCGTGGCCGATACCAAGACCGGCGTTGTCCATCGTGTCGCCCGGACCGGCGAATATAATTTCGCCGACTTTGTCTATTGGAACTTCTCGGGCAAGCCTCCGGGTGTCGGGGGAAGTGACGAGGGTGATGACGGCGAGCCTCCCCGGTGGCGCTCGACTTCATTTATCGCCGTCTCAGGTGGCCCTAAGGACACTTTCATGGTCGCCTTCAAGGCCAGGTCAGGCGCAGTCGATCCGGTGGAGCAAAATTACCTCAATCCAGTGGACGGCATCTATCTAGCGGACACTTCGTCGGTCGCCACGCTTCTAGACACCACCATGTACGGCCAGCCGCTGGACCCGGCCGCACCTGAGGGATCGAAAATTTCGACTCTGGGAATCGAGCGCGAATCGTTCCGCGGTTCATGGCTTGCCATCACGGCGGGCATGGTCGAGTCGGTTTCGGAAGCAAGCATGGCGGGAATCTACGTCAGCAAGATGTATACCCGGGTTCCATTGGCAGAAGTGCTTGCCGGGAAATACATCGTCGATCCGGAACTGGCTGAGAAAAAACCTTCTCAGGTCACGATGCACAAAAGTGGAAAATACTCCGGCCAACTTTTCATCGACGGCTTGAAGTATCTCCTCAAGGGCACCTTGAACAGCGCTGGAGAGGCGACCCAGGAAATCAGCACCGGGCAGAATATCCTGCTTGTGAAAGTCGTCGCCGCGGAAGTCAGCGGAGTCCGGGTGCTGGACATCACTGCCATCGGCGGAGGCGTGAACTATAACAAACTCGCCGTTTACAGCGAGTAATCCAAAATGAGAACAACTCCCGCCGGTGTCCTCATGTCAGGAGACCGGCGGTGAGTTGTATCCTCCCACCTGCGGTAATACCGGGCCTCGTTGTTCCTGAAGGCTGCCGCCCTCAGGGAGCCGCGACTTTGGCCGCTGGCTTTCCGGTTAGCGCGGTGAAGGCAGCCTCGGCCATTTCGCCGGCGCCTTCGGCGTTGGGATGGACGCGGTCGGGGAGGAGCTGGGGCTTGTCGGCGAGGGCGGCGTGCATGTCGATGACGCCGAGTTTCATCTCCGCGGCGAGCGCGTCGAGGCGTGGGATCTGCTCATTCACTCCGGCTTCATTGATGCCGAAGTTGCCGGGCTCGGGCACCGGGCATGGGCGGCAGAGATAGACGCGCGGCTTGCTTTCGAGGGCTTGGAAGGATTTCACGAGCTCGGTGTAGTCGGCGACGAATTCCGCCTCGTGTTTCCAATTCTGCGGCTTGGTGTCATTGGTGCCGAGCATGATGACGACGACGTCCGGCTTGAAGGCGAGGGCTTTCTGGTAGGCCGCTTCTTTCCAGTAGGGGAAATCGCCTTTTTTCAGGAGCGTGCGGCCACTGACGCCGAAATTTCCAACCACCCATGACTCGCCGAGCAAGCCTTGGAGTTGGGTCGGATAGGACTTTCCTTTCTCCGCGCCGGAGCCTTGCGTGATGCTGTCGCCAATGCAGGCGACGCGGACGGGGGCTTTGAAAGACGCCGCGACGATGGGCGGCAGCGGCTCGGCAGCCATCGCGGCCGGCATCAGGAAAGTTGCGAGAACGAGCGGGAGACGGCGGGTCAGGGTCTTGGTGGTCATGAGCGTGGCCGCAGTGAAATGGAAACGAGGCGCCGGGTAAACGCCTCATTTCCGGCGCGGGCGGCGGTTAGTTTTTCAGGACGATCCGGTGGCGCGCCTTGCCGGCGCGCAGGTGGTCGAGCGCGGCGTTCACGTCCTTCATCGCGAAGGTCTCGGTGACGGGCGCGATCTGGTGGCGGGCGCAGAAATCCAACATTTTCGCCACGGTGGCGGGCGAGCCGAGCGGCGAGCCGGAGATCGACTTGCGGCCGCCGATCAGGGAGAACGCCGCCACCGGCACCGGCTCGAGCACGGCTCCGACGAAGTGCAGCCGCCCGTCCGGCGCGAGCGCGGCGATGTAGGAATCCCAGTCGAGCGCGACGTTCGCGGTGACGAGGATGAAGTCGAACGAGCCGGCCAGTTTCGCCAGCGCCGCCTTGTCACGGGTGCCGACGACGTGGTGCGCGCCGAGTTTCCGCGGCTCATCCGCCTTGGACTCGCTGGAGGTGAACGCGGTGACCTCGCAGCCCCATTTGTTCAAAAACTGTAGCGCCAGGTGGCCCAGTCCGCCGATGCCGATCACGCCCACGCGGTCGGTCGGCTTCACTCCGAAATCGGCGATCGGCGCGAACACCGTGATGCCGCCGCAAAACAGCGGCCCGGCGCTGGCGGGATCGAGCGCGGCCGGCAGCTTGATCGCCCAGCCCCAATCCGCCCGCACCCGGTCAGCGAATCCGCCGTGGCGGCCGACGATCATCTGCTCGGCGCTGGAACAAAGGTTGTGTTTGCCGGAAAGGCAGGGCTGGCAGGAAAGACAGCTGCCGGAAAACCAGCCTAGCCCGACCCGGTCGCCGACGGCAAGGCCCTTCGCCTGGCCACCGACCTTCTCAATGATGCCGATGACTTCATGGCCGGGCACCAGCGGATAGGTCGAGTTTCCCCAGTCGTTGTTCAGCATCGAGAGATCCGAGTGGCAGATGCCGCAGGATTCGATTTTCACCTGCACCTGTTCCGGCCGCATCTCGCCGGGGTTGAATGCGAGTTCCGTGAGTGCCTGCCCCGATCGCGTCGCCGCCCAGCCGTGAAATGTTTCCGTCATGCGCGGACGATGGCGCGGAAAACTCCGGGCGCAAAGTCGGAATGGGTGGAATCCGTCTGCGGCTCCTGCAGCCACTCTCTGGCGCATCCCGGAAGTCCGGAACCGGCGGCGGAATACCCGCCCGTCCCTCCTTTTCAGACCGGTCAGTTTGCCTGCGGTTCAGTTGGTAGCGTGGCCGCGTGCCCCCGGCTCCGCCACAGGGCGGTTGCCCGGAAATCAGCCATGGTCGATGTTCATTGGCGATTTAAGAAAATACTATACATTGGCCTCCGTTTTGGCCGTTTCAGCCTGCCATGGAAACACTGATGACCAAATCCGCCCTCGTTGTCGACCACCTCGTCCTACGCACCGCCACCGAGGACG